>CAMAYA010000008.1 GCA_945862275.1 Legionella genomosp. 1
GCAGCGGTGCTTTTTCAAGCGTGTGATGACAGCGAGAGCCATCACCTGGTGCGTGCCGAAAAAATACTCACCATTTTAACGCTACCTGATTATTATTATATTCTGCACAGTTATCTGGAAACTTATTGTATTAAACGATTAACGCGCAAAGGCAATAATCTACTGAAGCTGTTAGATGATTGTGGCGTAAATCCGAATATTGGCGTGAATCCAATTGCGACGGGATTGGATAAGAAGTAGGTTGGGCCTCGGCCCAGCGGCGGTGATCAATGTTATATTGATGTTGGGCCGAGGCCCAACCTACCCCTTAAGGCGCGTCATTCCCATTGACCTCTTTTTCCACAGCGACTTTTTTATTCCCAGACTCTGGTTTAATCGGGACAACACGCGCTCTTTGCGGGTTTGGATTTTGTTTTTTGCGTGGTGTTGCTGATGCAGGGCGTTGTTGTACCGCACTTGGGGCACTAGCTGGATTTCGTCGGCGAGTGGGAGAGGAGGGCCGTTTGTCGGAGGATGGCGCCCTTGGTCTTGTGGTCTGTTCAGATTGGACTACATGGCGTGTTGTTTTCCGGGCATGGGAGGTCTCTTTTTGGCCCATCAAGCGGGTCCAAACGCGAGCAAACATGCCAGGTGCTTTTTTCTTGGGCGGCTGTTGTGCATCGTATGATTTGACAGCAGGAGAATCTTGCGCTGTGTGTTGATGGGCACGCACAATGTCTAAGTCAGGCTGTTGAACCAGTGTGTAACTGGGTTTTTTGCTTTTGCCAACGTTGTCTTCTTTTAAGCGGCTAATGGTGTATTGTGGCAATTGCAAATAAGGGTTTGAAATGACCAGCACATGCACCCCATGGCGCTTCTCAATGTTGACGATGAAGTCGCGCTTTTCGTTCATGATAAAGGTTGCCATGTCCACTGGAAGCTGGACATGCACTTCTGCCGTTTTGTCTTTCAAAGCCTCTTCTTCAATGAGTCGAATGATAGACAGTCCATTGGACTGGATGTTTCGAACCGTTCCGCGGCCTTCACATCGAGGGCACACTTCTTGTGCTGTTTCGCCTAATGATAAACGCAATCGTTGGCGTGACATTTCCAACAAGCCAAAGCGTGAAATACGGCCTACTTGAATGCGCGCGCGATCTGATTTCAGGGCGTCTTTTAGCCGACTTTCTACGTCACGTTGGTTTTTACTGGATCCCATGTCAATGAAATCAATGACCACCAGCCCGCCTAGATCGCGGAGGCGCAATTGCCGGGCGATTTCGTCTGCTGCTTCCAGGTTGGTATTTAATGCGGTGGCCTCAATATCTGCGCCGCTGGTGGCTTTGGCCGAGTTGATGTCGATAGAAACCAGGGCTTCGGTGCGATCGATCACTAACGCACCACCGGAGGGCAATAGAACCTCGCGTTGGTATGCCGTTTCTATTTGGCTTTCAATTTGATAAAAATTAAACAAAGGGATGGTGTTGTTATACAGTTTTAAGTTGGGCAAAAAATCTGGTTTAACTTGTTCAATGTATTGCCTGGCTTTGATGTATGACACTTGATCATCAATAATAATTTCGCCAATGGACTTGCGCAAATTATCCCGAATGGAGCGGATGATCACATCCCCTTCTTGGTGAATCAGGCAGGGCGCCAGTTGCGTTGTGTAGGCATTTTGTATTGCGTGCCATTGGTTGCACAGCATGTCCAAGTCGCCTTGTAATTCCTCAGGACTCTTGCCCACACCCGCTGTGCGGATGATAAGCCCCATGTCTTCGTTGAGTTCTAACGCATTCAGCGTTTCTTTTAATTCATCGCGATCATCGCCTTCAATACGGCGAGAAATCCCACCAGAGCGTGGGCTATTGGGCATCAAGACCAGGTAGCAGCCAGCGAGGGTAATGAACGTAGTAAGCGCCGCTCCTTTGTTACCGCGTTCTTCTTTGTCCACTTGAATGAGAAGCTCTTGCCCCTCACGAATCAAGGAAGAAATAGACGTTTTGCCATCACTCACACTTTGTTTGTTAAAATATTCAGAGGAAATTTCTTTGATAGGCAAAAACCCTTGCCGTTTGGAACCGTATTCCACAAAAACCGCATCCAAGCTGGGTTCGCGGCGGGTAACCACTGCTTTGTATATATTGCCTTTCTTCTTGACTTCAGACGGGCACTCAATGTCCAAGTCATATAAATGATTGTCTTTTACTAACGCAACACGCACTTCTTCTGATTGCGTTGCATTGATTAGCATTTTTTCCATCGTTAACCCCTTAAAAGGGTGCTGTTCACTTAAAAAATAATAGTTAAGTCAGACCGTGCGCAAGCTACCTGCCTATTGTGAGATGCATGCCTATGGAAAGGGCATGTCTGGCTTGCGTGGGTATCTGAATGAGTTGACTTAAAATTTGACTCTGTTTTGGGTTGCTTAACTATTATTGGCTTAAGGGAAGCGCACGCTTGTTGTTGTGGATGCCTCACCCCGGCATCGTTAATTTTTTTACCATCCGGTAAACTTTTTATTCGCAATCTGCGCTATAATTCTTTTTCGGAATTTTTTTTATCCGCGTATACATGATGATAACATAAGAAATTACGCGGAGGAAATAGGTTAACCCATGAATGATGTGCATTATCGAGAAGTGAAGACCGAAGAAGAAGGACAACGCCTGGACAATTACCTGCTTCGCATCCTCAAAGGGGTACCGAAGAGCCATATCTATCGTATTGTTCGCGGGGGTGAGGTTCGTATCAATAAAAAACGCGTCAAGCCCGACACACGATTGTGTGTCGGCGACATGGTGCGTATTCCGCCGGTGAGAACCGCACAGGAAAAAACAGTGCATGTAGGGGAGCGGTTGGCGCACCGCTTGCATGAATGTGTTATTTATGAAGATGATCACTTACTGGTGGTGAATAAGCCGGCAGGCATTGCGGTGCACGGGGGCAGTGGGTTGAGTTTAGGCATGATTGAAGCCTTGCGGAAAACACGCGTTGACTTGCCTTATTTGGAACTGGTCCATCGTTTGGATAAGGACACCTCAGGCTGTTTGTTGTTTGCAAAAAAACGCAGCATGTTGCGATCGATTCAAGCGTTGCTGGAAGCGCGGACCGTGAATAAAACCTATTGGGCCTTGTTGGCACATCCATGGGATGGGAAAAAATCAGTGATCATTGACGCACCGCTACAAAAAAACACCTTGAAATCGGGTGAGCGCATGGTGATAGTCACGCCGGAAGGCAAGGCATCCCAAACGGGATTTAAGCTGTTGGAAAATTATCAGCAAGCCTGCTGGGTAGAAGCCAAACCTAAAACGGGCCGAACGCATCAGATTAGGGTTCACAGTGTATGCCTAAACCATCCAATCGTTGGGGATCAAAAATACGGTCAAGGAATATTAATTGATGCCATTCATCCGATTCAACGGTTATATTTGCATGCACGCGCAATTCAATTTAATCTAAACGGCAAAGATTATGTGTTCCAAGCTGATTTGGACGATGTGTTTTCAAATACATTAAAGATATTAAGGAGCAATGTTCACCATGAAAAAACGTTACCGTTTGGTGGTGTTTGACTGGGAAGGAACCTTAGGTGATACACTGGGGCATGTATTAAATACGCTCGTGGAAGAAGCGGCTCGACTGGAATTGGGTGAGGTGGATGAGTTGTTGGCTCGACAGTACGTGATGCTGGGGTTAGCAAAGGCCATCAACAAATTGTTTCCTAGGGTTTCCCTGCATCAGCACGAGCAATTGTTACAAGCGGTGCAAGAGGTGTTGTCCACAACCTCGGCAGATGCGTGTCTTTTTCCGGGGGCAAAGCAGTGTGTAGAAGATATGCATCAGGCGGGTATGGCGTTGGCCATTGCGACGAACAAAGGACCTCAATCATTGCAACGTGTTTTACAAGAGTCAGGCCTTGATGATTTTTTCAAGGTGACGCGCGCGGCCGGTCAAGTGCCCCCTAAACCTTGTCCACAAATGATTGAAGAAATCATGGCTGTGTTTGGGGAAACCCCATCAGAAACATTGATGATTGGTGATTCAGTGGCGGATATTGAGATGGCCTCACGGGCAGGAGTGGATGCCATTGGCATTGATTTTTATCATCAGCAAAAGGCAGCCTTGCTGGAAGCAGGGGCCTTGGCGGTGTTTGATAATTACACGGAATTAACTCGCTATTTGCAACAACGAAAGGATTAGAGGTGATTTGTTGAATACGTTAACCAGTTTACCTAATTTATTAACCCTGATGCGCATTGTGCTGATTCCTGTGTTTATCGGGGTCTTTTATTTACCGGTTCCCGGCGCGCACATCATTGCGGCTGTTATTTTTGCATTAGCCTGTTTCACTGATTGGTTAGATGGCTATCTTGCGCGTAAATTGAAACAAATATCACCGTTTGGTGCGTTTCTCGATCCCGTCGCGGACAAACTGTTGGTGTCCTCTACGCTCTTGTTATTGGTAGGCACCCATGAGGTTCCATACATGGTGTTGCCGGCCATTGTGATTGTGGGCCGCGAAATTGTGATTTCGGCATTGCGCGAATGGATGGCGGAGGTAGGCAGCCGTGCAAGCGTTGCCGTAGGTTATATTGGAAAAATCAAAACGGCCATGCAAATGGGTTCGCTGATTTTGCTTCTGGCGTTTCATCCTGCTACATCTATATGGGGTGTGATTGGTTTTATCTTACTGTATCTGGCGGCAATATTGACGATATGGTCAATGGTTATTTATCTCATGATTGCGTGGCCACAATTGATTAAAAAAACTTAATGCATCTGTTGACAGGGCAGCAAATTCAGGTAGAATCTCAGCCCGAAGACATGCGGGAATAGCTCAGTGGTAGAGCACAACCTTGCCAAGGTTGGGGTCGCGAGTTCGAGCCTCGTTTCCCGCTCCAAAAAAAGCGACCGGTAGTCGCTTTTTTTTCGGAAAGATTCAATTTGGCTGTGTGGCAGAGTGGTCATGCAGCGGCCTGCAAAGCCGCGTACGCCGGTCCGATTCCGGCCTCAGCCTCCAAATACCTGCCCAGGTGGCGAAACAGGTAGACGCAAGGGACTTAAAATCCCTCGGTGGTAACACCATGCCGGTTCGATTCCGGCCCTGGGCACCAATTACAGATTTTGTAAGGTTTCGCAAGTGGCCCTAATGATGCGTAACGGTATAATTCACTGAAAATCTGGTTTTTTATGCTGAATCACGTTAATCTTACATGTTTTCATGTGGACTTCATCATATTTTTCAATTAAACGCCTATAAAATTCACTCAGTTTATTACACTTCCTTGCCGCTACATAAACTGCTTATATCTAGAGCGAAATGATAAAATTATGCCAAAATAAAGGTATGGCACTTAACCTTTGTTCGAGGTCTATATGGATTACAGCAAACGGGAATCATTGGCTGTTGTTGAGGAGGGTGCACTTTCCGCAGCGTATGAATCGCCGACGCAATTATGGCTTAATAAACGCACAGGCCAGGTTGATGGGTGGGGAGTTGAAGATATTGCGGTCATGCCCACGGAAAAATATATTAAACTAGAACAAGACAATATCGCAACGCACGTGAGTGTATGCCATGCAACCATGAAGCAAAATTATGTGTTGGATTTATTTTCTCGAGCCTTATCTAGTGACCAAGACAGACACATCGCCTGGATTAGACCCACGAGTCATTGTCCTCGATATATAACAAAATCAATTGCAGCTGAACCGGTTAATTACACCATTGAAGACATCAGTCAGGTTAAAGAGCGATTATCTGCTGACGTCACATCCTCTTCTTTTAAAAGTGGAGCAGTCGATAACACTGCCTTTATGGCGTGGCACTTGTTGTCCTGTTCTCCTTCATTATTTCAAAATGCAGATGTTGATTCTATGGAGTCAGCGGCTGATTATTATTTTGGCAATGGCGCTGAATCTGTTTTGAAAATTGATTTTAAAACAGCGCTCTTTGAAATTTTAGATAATCGCGGGCTTCTGATAGGAGCGAGCGAACAGCGCAATCAATTGTTTAACATATTCAGTGCCATGTTCAACAACGCCGAACAACTCGGTCCGCAAAACATTCTGTACCAATATCTTATCCCCCACCATTTAGTGAATGAATTACTGTATATTTCTCGTAAAAATGGGATTGTTGATTCTGAAAATGGAGACGCATTATTTACATTATGCGCACTAAAAACGGAGGGATCATTTGAACAGATCCCTCATGTCGATACGCTCCAAGTTCGGTTGTTTGTGCCAAAGTTACTTGACCCTAACATTGCAAAAGAGTTGGTTGTTGTTCAGCATTCAACGCTTAAAAACCATGCTATAATTGATCGATTAATCCACAAAATGGTTTCAATCGCACAGGGAAGGGATGTTGCACTGATGCAAGCGATAAAACAAGGGTTATCCGCGTTGAGAGACGGTGCCGATGAACCTGAGAGCAAGAATGATATTGGTTTATCAAAATAAATTAAATTTAAGGAGTTGACCTTATGGTAAATTTTTATATTTGTGTGGATCAATATAAAAAAAGAAGTACATACGTATATGAACTGGTATATGGCGACAGAAAACGCATATTCAAGAGGAGTGATCTTCCTTTCATTCATGAGGCCCTCAATGCGTGGTTAGAACAACGAGGCCAGCTACGAGTTGGGCTTGAATTAGAAAAGCAATATTGTTTATCGGTTGATCCATCCGAGTTGGAACATTTAATTTATGTGTTAGAAACAGGCACAAATAAAAAAAAGGTGGCTCTTGCAGATGGATTGGATAGAACAGTCTATGGCGTGTATTTATCATACAGCTATCGTTGTTTGAGTGAGTTTTACCAGCACTGGTTAACGCCTAATGATGTTACTCTCGCGATGTTTGAGCAATTGTCACAGGATGTGTTGGAAACGCCCTACGCGGATGAACCGGAAGATTATGAGGTTCGACATGGAAAAGTGGCTTTTCATCTTAATCATGGCACTTCGCATGCAATGCGCTCAGTGACGTTGTTCAATTTTATCATTCATTTTTTAAACATTTATGGTCACAAAGGGAATGAGTCTTGCCAGGCGATTCAGCAAATGGCGCAGGAAGAAAAAGCCTGTTTGACCCTTGCTGTGTTTTTATTTCGTTCTGGACGAACAAATGAGTTGGGATGGAGTAGCGATCGGAGTTACAGCCCGCGATCAGCTGCTATTTTTACGCAGATAGCGCTCGATCTGGGTCATGATGCCCCGCTCGTATCTGCAATGGCGAGCTCTTTTGATTTTGAATGCAGTATTGATTTAACGCGCTCCTTTTTGGATAAAAACATTGAGGATAGTAATAAACAGGTTCGATTATATCAAAAAATACTGCATGTGACTCACACCTGTGATTTAACGCGCTGCTGCTCGTCAAAAGACTATTTGCTTGAGGTCTTGAGCCAAGAACTCAGTATTTTATTAACAGGCGACAAAGATATAAAGGAATTGTTAGACTGTATTTTGGATTTTTCTGAAAAATTATGCCTCGAAACAGGCGCGCCTATTGCTTATGAACATCATGCACCCAACCGACGGTTTTTCGGTAACTTTTATAAAGCGGTTGATGTTTCGACTGATGTTGCAAAAACATGCGCCCGATTGGAAGTCTTGATGCATGAAGAAATTGGGTTGTGTCGCAACAGATTGAGTCAGACCGCACCCGCGAAGCGGGTGGCTTGACGGTTGGCCCTCTGCGCCAGCGACAGTGACAACTGGTAGTGGGTTTTATTAACCCTTCGAATTTGTCTGTAGTCCGTTCTACATATGAGCCTCAGCGCACCTCAATGAAATAGCCTAGAATTATATTCTTTGGGATGATGAAATGGCTAAACGTCAACGACAGAAAGGGATCCCCACTGAATTGACAGTCGCACAGTTCGAGAAATTTGTCTTGCCTCACCTGACTGTTGGTAAGCGGGGCCTTGTATCAAAACTATCATTATATAAGTCATTTGGCTATATTTTAAAATTTTTGTACATTGGTTGCCAATGGAAAGAGCTGCCCATTGAAAAAGATGAATCAGGACGCCCCGAGATCCACTACCCTTGGTGACGGAGATCGCCCGCGCCATAGGCATTGATTTAAAGGGAACGATTGTTAGTCTGGATAGCGTATAGGATTGCAGAGCAAATCGAAAATCTATATTCAATCGGGGAATGATACCCAATATCAATGCGAATCCACGTGGTAGAAAAAAAACAAAACGCGGTCGAAAGCCACTATTCAATCCGGACATTTTTGCAGAGCGTTTTCAAACCATTGAACGTGTGTTCTCCTGGGAAGACAAGTTCCGTCGATTGCTGATACGATTTGACCGTTTGAGCAAATTGTATTATGCCTTTAAAACACTTGCCTACACGATGATTAATTTGAGGCACTTCTGTCAAGGCTAGTTTTAGCTTGAGCCATTCATTAATGCTTTGGCGAACTAACGCGAGGATTCATTTCGCCTAAAAATCCAATGTCAGTATGAATTAAGGTCATTTTTATGGTTGCTCATTTTCCTTTTTTTTTCAAATATTTTAAATCAAAAACCCACTACCAGTTGAGAGAGTGGAATAATCATGGGCATATACTATACTTCTCATGAAGACATATTTCCCACAGGAGTATGACATATGTTGCTGGATAAGGTACTAAGTCAAGACAATATATTATTCTTTTGCTTGTTTATAATTGTCTATTACTCCGTTATTATTTATTTTTTTCTTCTTAAGAATAAAAAATTTTTATCAACCGATATCAAGCCAACTTTGATTCCAATGAGTTCATTGAAGACGCATGGGGATGTTACAAAAATAATACCTGTTAAAACAGGTATTATCATCGAAGGATTTCCTCAGTTTAGCATAAATAAAAATCTTATTGTTGTTAATTGCATGGTTTGGTTTAAATTCAACCGAAGCTTGATTGACTTGGAATCGATTGGATCCTTTTCGTTTTTAAATACAGTAAAGATATATAAAAAAGATTTGGTAAAAATTTCAGTTATGGAAAATGATTTTTTTGTCCAATATAAAGTTGTTTTTGAATGCTCCATTAATGTAGATCAAAAATTTTTTCCCATGAATGATCATGTTATTTATATAGTTATGATGAACGAATCGTTCAGCGCTGAAGAAATTGTATTTGATGTGAATACGTCCAGTATAGATTTTGCCAAAGATCTGGATATTGAGGACTGGAATTTAATCGGTTCAAATGCTGAGTCAGGATTTGCCTTTTTAACAATTCCCGGCGTTTCTGCAGTACCGATAACTCATCCAAGAGTTGTATATACGATGAATATTAAAAAAACTGGCTTACGTAAGGCCGCTTTGATTTTAATTCCAATAATACTAATTCTTTTTATTGCCTCAACGACACTTCTGATGCCATCATCGACGGCAATATCTACTGCTATAGGGTGTTTAACGGGCATTCTGGCATATCGATTTGTAATCAATACAATGTCCCCTAATGTTGGTTATTTTACTTTGGCTGATCATATTTATAATTTTTGTTTGTTGCTTATATTTATGACATTTTTGTTGGCTCTAATTGGTTCATTTCATGAAAATAAATACAATCAGCTGATTGGAGAATTTTGGTTTTTTGGAACAAGGGTTGCGGTTATTTTTCTGGTAATTTATTTGTTGTTTTTCTGGCAAAAAACAAATTTAAAAGTAAATAAAGCCAGCATGGATTTTAATAACATTATTGCATCCTCTAAAGAAAAAAAATTACCTCCGCTCACAGTAAACAGTTTAAAATCATCACTTTTGTCTTGGAATAAAAATAGTTTATGGAAAACTGTATTTTTAAAACACAGGAGTCCTTTTTTGCCTTGGAAATTATTACTAAAGATGATGCTTGATTATCAACAGACAATTTTGGTCCATGGTAAAAAATTAATAATTCAATTGCCAATTAGTTCTCCTTCAAAATGTGTTGTTCTGGCAAACAACGAGAGTCATGGTTTTATACAGCTTTTGGAAAAATTAAAAGATTGCGAGATTATCGATAATGAATGGAATATTATTTCACCTAATAATTACATTATTTTTCATCAAAACATCCATGAAAGTCTGGATGATTTGATAATCATTTTATCTACTCAATTAATTTTGATGAAAAAAAATCCAAAGCAAGTTTTTCTTTTGCAAGATATGGCTGAAATTAACAAACTATGGAAAAAAAATATCGACGTATTTATTGGCAATAAATTACAGAACAAATACCCTCTTGAATTCAAAAAATTTGTTGTCAATTTTTTTGAATTATTGCCTAAGTCCATCTACCTTGAAAGCCAAATGAATTCTGAGACCTGGTCAGTACAAATAGTGAGTGAAACTCAAGAAGAAACTTTAAGTAATGTCGGAGGTGAAATTCAACTATTTAATCCAGTTTCACAAAAGATGAGCAATATAGAAGCAATTCTGAATGTGCCGTTAAAAGCTAAAATATACAACACAATAGGTAGCAAATATTTTTCTGACAAGGCGTTATTTTATTCAATACCTAATAAAGGTGTTGCAATCTGGAATGTAAACTCCAGTCATAATGACAAACCAGGAATGGCAATAATTGAGATTAATCCCAGCGAAAAAAATGGGATATTACATTGGTATCAAAAGCAGCATGCGAAGCTGAATGATTTTGAAAGTAGTACATATAGCCTAGCTTATTATTATAAAATAACCTCATTTGATAAATCAAGTTATTTAACGAAAGAACTGGTTTTTGGTGCTAGTATGGATTTGGTAAAAACCATGTCAAACAGATCCATAAAAAACATACAGGGAATAACCCTGAAATTTGTTGAGCAGAACAGACTTGGAGGAATCCAGGAAAGGGCTCTCAAGATGATGCTGTTGAATGATAACTCTACTCCGTTAGATACCAAGAAAAATATTGAATATCTAATTGATTACAAACTTGAACAACCTATTATTTTTTCAACATTGGGTACTCCAACAACTGAATGTCTGGCCCCGTTAGTTAAAGATAAAAAAATATTATTATTATTTCCTTGCACTGGCAGTAATCTGTTACGTACTCCAGAATACTGTAATTTGATATTTTTTAGGGCATCGTTTGCTGTGGAAGGCCAGGTGTCTGGCGTCAACTATAATTACTCACGAACGACAACTATAATTCCCCATTGTTAGATCGGTAAAATTTTATCATGTTGCGTTTAGTTTGGCGCGACACGTCTTGTCATTCTTCTCTCTTTTTGTTCATTTGACTTGCATTTTTTCTTGGGGTTTTTCCGTTATTTTTTCCTCCTTAGAGTTTTTTTGGGTGGAGTTTTTTTCATTTTTAGTGCCTTTTGCATGAGCTATGCGGTAGCTTTCAGCGTTTAATTCAAGCACTGTGGCGTGATGCACCAAACGATCAATAGCGGCGGCCGTTGTCATCTCGTCTTTGAATATTTGGTTCCATTGAGAGAAGGTCAGATTGCTTGTAATGACGACACTGCGTTGCTCATATCGTGCCGCCAAAAGTGCAAATAAAACATCGGTTTCATTCGGATTACACGAGGTGTAACTTAGATCATCAATGACCAGAACTTCGAAACGGTCTAGCTTTTTGATCGCTTGGTCGAGCTGGAATGTCTGTTTCGCTCGGAGGAGTTCTTGCACTAAATTGCACGCCGTAATGTATAAAACACGTCGTCCTTTTAGACACCACTCACGAGTAAACGCAATCGATAGGTGGGTTTTCCCCGTGCCAGGGTTCCCAAATATGATAATGTTTTCACAGTTATCAATAATTTCGCCCTCAGCAAGCCGATGAACTAGACTAGGCGAAAGTCCTGGTATCCGTGTAATCTCAAAATCACTCAAACGCTTGTCCCTTGGTATTTTGGATTGCGTGAGTAATCGCTCTATCCTTTGATGGTATCGGCGCTCCCACTCACCTCTGGCTAGAGCGGTTAAATAGCCAACATGATCTATCCCTTCCTTTTCTGCACGTTCTGCTTCGGCCTGATATCGTTCAACAAATAAGGTAAGGCATAGGTTTTTTAAGGTGCCCTCTAGATCAGTGGATTGCATTTGACACCCCTTGTGTTGAAGGGCTAAAGGTCGTGAGTAAGCGATCATAGACATTCAAGTCGGGCGGCGTGACATGAACCTCCGGTGGTCCATCAAAAGGAAGATCCAGAAGGTTTTTCACAGCATCAGGTAAAGGCAGTTGGGCTGCTTCATCTAATATCTCTAAGGCCGCCGTCACATCACTTTCGAGCCCGATGGCAGCAAGGTGAAGCACTTTAAGATAAAGCTTGTGCCCTCGTGCCGGACTATGCGTCATGAGTGCGTCATAAGCCTTGCGGAACGCCACTCGAGGAAATAGACATTCTCTATATTGATAATGAGCAAATGCCCCAGGCTTTCGCATAAGATAGGCAATAATATGCCGATAATTAATCGCAACTCCACGGTCATTAGGTAAGCGCGGCATAGTTTCTATCACCTTCTTTCCATAACGGATATTAAGATAATCAGGATAGACATCTACGTCTAGGCCATAAGCAATTAAACGGGAAGGCACTGAATAGATGCCTTTTAGAACGGAAATGGTACTGGCGGGGCCTACTGTAACAGATAGAGTACGTACCCCTTCCCATCGGCGTTCTGGCAATGGCAGAAAGTGCGCCATGTCCTCGGCGAGCCTATCTCGCCTACTCAGATTGCGTTGTTTCATGATTTTACGAAGAAATCCTTCATAATCCTCAATGCTCACAAAATTCCTTGATCCACGTAGCAAGAGCTGCTGTTCAATATTCTTTTTAATCAGATGATTACTTTTCTCAACCGATCCATTTTCGTGGCTTTCCCCAGGATTATTACGACTGGGTTTGACTTGGTGGTGTTTTAAAAAATCATTCCAGGCTTTATTAAAGTCGCGTCCATGTCCAAATTGATGAGTTGCTGCCGTTAAATTATCGGTACGGTGCTCTGGTGCGACCGCGCCTAGTTCCCATATGGCCGCGGTATAGCCAGCGGTAAGGCTCGCAAAACTTTCAGTGTAGTGTAACGTATCAAGAAATATAGATCCAAACCCGTCTATTCATCCCGTGCTATTTTAGCCTTTCACGTTATTAACGCCCTCAAAGATCGAGAGACAAAAAATTAATTTTGATAAATGACTGATCAAGTTGTAATATTTAATTTCCAAAAAAAACAATAACAAGAAGATCAGTCATGCCATATATTCTGCCAATGTTTTTCTCATTAATCCAATATAAAAATGCATTAGATAATAATTCAGTTCTGATACGACCAGATTACTGTGTCTTATGTGGAAGAGCCCACCCATGGCGTCATGGCCCTTATCCAAGAAAACCGCACCGTGATGGGGGTTTTGGCGAGTCACTCAACCCTATCCTCATTCAACGGTATTTTTGCCCTGGTTGCGAAAAAACATTCTCAGTATTGCCTGAGTGCATTCCCCCTCATCGTTGGTATCTCTGGGAAGTACAACAAGCGGTACTTTTATTATTCATTCTGGGTCACTCAGCTTATGATATAGCGAAAGAAAGCATTCCCTCATACCAGACCATTACGCGCTGGTTTCATCGCTTTCAAGAGCAATATCGACTTCATCGGGACACATTATGTAGTCTCTTTGGTGAGCTTGCCAGAACAAGCTGTTTTGATGATTTTTGGACCGTCTGTTTTAAACAAATGACACTTGGAGCTGCCATGCGTCTATGCCACGTTGCTGGGGTAGCCATACCATGAACGCTTAATCGTCTCGAGCGTGGGTCGAGCAATTTATGAGCAAACTAAAGAACCCACACAGTTTGCCAATATTTTTAAGAGGCGTTTACTGGTCTACTACTCACTCCATTAATATAAGGAGAAAAAAATGAGTAAACCAATACATCCAACGGCGTTGTTTCGTCTGACGGTTCTGGGGCCATTAGCTAGTCGTGGTGAAATTAAGCACGGCGAAGTAACACACATTATTCGACAACTAGCGGACCAAACTTACAACATTCCTGATTCAAATCGTACTCATTTGAGTGAGGAAACCATTGCCCGTTGGCATGCCATGTGGAAACGCGGTGGTATAGATGCATTAAATCCTAAAATACGTATAGATAAAGGATCAACTCAACTGCCGGATGCTGTGCAAAGCAAAATAATCGAACTAAAAAAAGACAAACCGGAGCGATCAATCAGTCAATTGGTTGATATGATAGAACGAACAGGCTTGGTTTCCAAAGGCACACTGGCACGCGCCACGGTACATCGTTTTTTGCAACAGCAGCATCTATCAAAGCGGATGCTACCTAATCAACATACCATTGAACGCCGCTCTTTCGTGGCAGCTCATGCGGGTGATTTATGGCAAGGCGATGCGTTGCATGGGCCATGTATTCAAACACCAGACGGTATAAAAAAAACGTATTTGGTGTCATTGATGGATGATGCATCGCGCCTGATCGTGCACAGTGCCTTCTGCCTTGGTGAAACCGCACTGGATATTGAGGGCGTCTTGAAACAAGCTATTTTAAAACGCGGATTACCTCACAAAATACTGATTGATAATGGCCCGGCATACATCTCCGGATCATTGAAATCGATTTGTGCGCGTTTAGAAATCCGCCTTGTTTATTGTAGACCAGGAGAGCCCGAGGCGAAGGGCAAAATTGAACGCTACCATCGTACGTTCCGCGAGCAATTTTTAAACGAACTTGATTTGGATAAAATCAACGGGCTCGGCGATCTCAATGCTAGGCTCTGGGCGTGGATTGAGCGAATTTATCATCAACGAATCCATGGTGGACTCGATGATAATAAGACTCCACTTGAACGATGGCGTGAGGAGCTACATCATGTCAGACCGTTATTACCTCACGTTGTAGAGCTCATTGATGATCTATTTTATCATCGTGAAGAGCGTCTCGTTCGTAAAAATGGCACTATTAGCTGGAATGGGCGTTTTTATGAGGTGCACCATAATCATGTGGGTGATAAAGTGACACTGGTATTTAATCCTCATACCAATCAGGCCATTCGGATTGAAACAGTATTCGGTGACAACTTAGGGCCAGTTGTGTTGTTAGATTTGGATGCTAATTTACACCGAGAACGCCAGAGACCCCATGCGGCACCTGCCAGTCCAGAAAAACAAAAAGAATACGCCATTGAGTCGGTGCATGATGAATATATTCAAGCCTGTCAATTGCCCATCACTGGATCGAATAAGGAGAATGAATAATGTACAAATCATTCTTTGCTCTAACGCAGGCGCCACTTGGAAAAGATAGCCTTCAGTTATGGGATAGTGGTCAGCTTGCAGGCCTTGAACAGCAATTTAACTGGCTCTTGCAATCGCCTGGTGTTGGCTTGCTCACGGCAGAGCCGGGCCTTGGGAAAACAGCGGCGCTGCGGCAACTTACTCGCGGCTTAAACCCGCACCAATATAGCGTATTCTACATTGCTGAAACTGATTTTGGACGTTTAGATTTTTATCGACAACTCGCTATTTTACTTGGAGTAAATCCTTCCTATCGTCGCGCCCAGTTGTGGCGCGATATCAAAGAGTACATTGTTCATTTGATCACACAACAAAAACTTATGCCGATATTTATCGTTGATGAAGCGCAAAATTTACCGACTGAATTCTTTCGAGATTTCCCTGCTTTTCTTAATTTTGTGTTTGATTCCAAGGATTATATGACCGTTTGGTTGGTAGGACATCCTGAACTTGCACGTGAAATAGGTCGGCCAGTTAACAGTGCATTAGCATCCAGAATACAAGCCCGTTATGAATTAAAGCCAATTGTTGATCGAGAGGCATTTAAGCAGTTACTTGCTCATGGATTTACGGAAGCAGGATGTACGCATCAGTTACTATCTGAATCAGCCATTGAACTCGTTCGCATGGCATCGCAGGGTAATCCACGCCGAGCACATCAACTCATTGTGACCTCGTTACGATTGGCAACTGATAAAAAAATAAACCACCTTCCGGATGATATTGTGCAGGAAGCTATCGTGCTATTAAAACAGGCGTAAAAAGGACTCAAGAGCCAAGGCGTAATGGCCTTGGTTTTTTTATTTTGTCTCACGTCAATTAGCTTGAGACGGGAGGGGTAAATTAAAGAGAGACATTACAGGAGGGACACATGATGTATATTTTGGCAGGAATCATGTCGTTACTGCAATACGTAGAGCAATGTCATGATGATAAAATAAAACGGTTAGCGTCTTGTGGTTGCTGTGGTCGAGCCAACCCATGGGGTCATGGATGTTATCCGCGCAAATCAGATCGCATTAACTCAGCCAGTGAATCTCTAAATTTTATTTTTATTCCACGTTATTATTGCCCTGGTTGTAGAAAGACTTGCTCTGTGTTGCCTGAATGCATCCCGCCTCGGCGTTGGTATTTATGGGAAACGCAGC
>CAMAYA010000009.1 GCA_945862275.1 Legionella genomosp. 1
GTCTTGAATGAAGCGTTGTGCGCCTTGAAGATAGGGGGCAGGTGTATGCTCACCGTGTAAAATCAATAAATCAATGTCTGAATGCAGTTGGAGTTCCCGTCGGCCATAACTACCTAGGGCAAGCAAACACAGGTGATTGTCTTGTTGAAGTGCATGTTTGTGAAACAAGAACATCAATGCCGCGTCAATGCCTTCGACCAATTTACGGGTGATCGTTGTGATATTTCCTTTATGAGAAAACTCAAGACCGAGCTCGGTTTTAAGCGATTCAATGGATTGTTTTAGAGTAAGAAGCGTGTTATCGATCATGTGTTTTTGGCCTGGTTCATCGTTTCGGCTAGTACCGAAACGATGAGAAGCATGTTCGGAAATTAGTCTCCCATCTTGGCTTTTTGTTTTGCATCCAGAATCATGTTGATCTGGTACTGTGTCATTACACGAATTTTTGTCGTTTCGCTTACGATTTTCTCTTTCTGGGAAATTAAATCGTTCATTTTGGCTTCATCCATCACATTTGCTTTTGCAAGGTCATTCAATTGCATGTCGATGTCGTGTATTTTCGGCAATTTATGTTTCATGCTAGCTTTTTCTTGCTCCTTAATCGCATGTATTTTTTTCTCTTGGTCGGCTGTTAAATCAAGCTTCTCCATCATTTTTTCAAAGTGTTTACCCTTATGGTGGGATTTATGATCGGAATGGCCTGAACACTCGCTGTCGCAAGCAATAACACCTTGACTAATTGAGGCAGACAAAGCAAGCGCTGAAATCCATATCATTTTTTTATTCATTTTCATTTCCTTGGTTGAGTTGAGTCATATTACATTGTTTCACTCCCTTTTCTAGTATAGACCTAAATGAGCATTACTATCAGGTAAATTAATTTATTTATTGCCTGCAATGCAAATGATGTGCTATAACTGACCCGTTTTTAACTACACACACGTTTCGTCACATACGGCGGGGTCCTGCAAGGGTGCGGTATGGGAAGCGTGGAGGCATAACCCTGGAGAATAGATATGAAAATTAGTATGCGTGAATTACTTGAAGCCGGCGCTCACTTTGGCCACCGGACGCGTTTCTGGAACCCTAAAATGGCAGAATACATTTTTGGTTCACGAAATAAAGTCCATATTATTAATCTTGAAAAAACCATCCCTATGATGGAAGATGCGTTGAATCACATCGGTCGTTTGGCCTCTAATAAAGCCAAAATTCTTTTTGTTGGCACGAAACGTGCGGCACAAGAAAGCATTCGTGAACACGCCAAGCGTTGCGGAATGCCATACGTTGATCACCGTTGGTTAGGCGGCATGTTGACCAATTACAAAACGGTTCGTCAATCAATTTTTCGATTGAAAGAATTAAAAAAATTACGTGATGATGGTGCTTTCAATGGCATGATCAAAAAAGAAGCGTTGATGTTGACCCGTGAATTGGAAAAACTGGAACGCAGCTTAGGCGGTATTCAGGACATGGGCGGTTTGCCGGATGCCTTGTTTGTTGTGGATGTAGGATTTGAGCACATTGCTGTTGAAGAAGCACGTCGCTTAAAAATCCCAGTGATTGGCATTGTAGATACCAATAATAATCCTGATAACATTGACTACATTATTCCTGCCAACGATGACTCCATGCGAGCCGTAAATATTTACGTGCGATGCGTTGCTGATGCCATTCTTGATGCGAAAAATTCCAATACAGTGGGTGGTGTTCCATCCGTGACTGAATTCGTTGAAGTGCCTGTTACGGACAAAGACGCGGCTCAGTAATTTTGATTTGAAACAAGGGGGCGTTGATATCTTGACGCCCCCTTTTTTACACGAGGAATATAACATGACAATTAGTGCAGCATTGGTAATGAAATTACGCCAGCGTTCTGGCGCCGGAATGATGGATTGCAAAAAAGTATTGATCGCCACAGGCGGCGACATTGAGCAAGCCATTCTTGAATTGCGTAAAGCGGGTCAAGCCCATAAAAAAGCGGACAGAATTGCGGCTGAAGGCATGGTTGCTATTGCGCAGTCAAAAGATAAACGCACAGCTACCATCGTTGAAATCAACAGTGAAACCGATTTTGCGGCGCGTGCTGAAGGGTTTGTTGTGTTCGCAAATGGCGTTGCACAAACCGCATTGAATACAAAAGCGCCCTCGATTGAAGTGCTGGCAGGTGAATTGCTCGAAGGTGGCAACACGAAAATTGAACAAGCGCGTCAAGAATTGGTTGCCGTGATTGGTGAAAATATTCAATTGCGTCGTTTGGCACATGTCCATTCTGATGATGGCGCAGTTGGATTTTATTTGCATGGTTCGCGTATTGGCGTGGTCGTTGCATTGAAAAACGGCGATGAGTCATTGGCCAAAGACATTGCAATGCATATTGCAGCAGCCCGTCCAATGGTGGTGAGTGCTGATCAAGTGCCAGCTGACGTCATTGAAAAAGAGCGTGAAGTGTTTACGGCTCAAGCAAAAGAAAGTGGCAAGCCGCAGGATATTATTGATCGCATGATCGAAGGACGCATCAGCAAATTCGTAGATGAAATTGCATTGTTAGCGCAGCCCTTTGTGAAAGACCCCAATATCAAAGTAGGGCAATACTTAAAAGACAAACAAGCCGAGGTTCTGTCCTTTGTTCGGTTTGAAGTAGGTGAAGGCATTGAGAAGAAAGAAGACAATTTTGTAGAAGAGGTCATGGCGCAGGTACGCGAACAATGATCAATGATGCCGGGTCAATCTTGAAATACAAACGCATCCTGCTCAAATGCAGCGGAGAAGCGTTGATGGGCAAGTCGCACTTTGGGATTGATCCGTCAGTATTGGATAAAATTGCCAAGGATGTGGCGGAGCTCATTCAAATGGGCGTTGAGGTTGGTTTGGTAATTGGTGGGGGCAATTTGTTTCGAGGCAAAGCGCTATCGGAAGCAGGCCTTGGACGCGTCACAGGCGATCACATGGGCATGTTGGCCACGGTGATGAACGCGTTGGCGTTGCGAGATGCACTTGAACGCATTGATTTACCGACCCGCATCATGTCAGCCATTCCCATGTTGGGCGTGGTTGATTCTTACCACCATCGAAAAGCCATTACGCATTTGCGCAGTGGGCATGTGGTGATTTTTGCCGCAGGCACAGGCAACCCTTTTTTCACTACCGACACGGCCGCTTGTTTGCGCGCCATCGAGGTAGGGGCAGATGTGGTGCTGAAAGCGACGAAAGTTGATGGTATTTATTCCGATGATCCCATTAAAAATCCGACGGCCGTGCGTTATGATTTTCTGACATACCGTGAAGTGTTAACCAAAGGGTTAGCTGTGATGGACTCTACGGCCATTTGTTTGTGCGAAGATCAATCGATGCCTTTACAGGTATTTGATATTGACACACCCAATGCATTGAAAAAAATTGTAATGGGTGAGCATGTGGGAACCATTGTAGGAGCAAGTCATGATCAATGATATTAAGTTGGATGCTGAAAGACGGATGAAAAAAACCGTTGAGTCGTTGCAACACGAGATGACAAAAATAAGAACCGGAAGGGCCAATGCCAGTTTTTTAGATCACGTGGTTGTGGATTATTATGGCAATTCTACGCCATTGAACCAGGTGGCCACGGTGAACAGCAGTGATTCGCGTACTTTATTGGTGACACCGTTTGAGAAATCGATGGTGGCCGCGATTGAAAAAGCGATTCTAAATTCCGATCTAGGCCTGAATCCGTCAACAGCGGGAACGGCTATTCGTGTACCGATGCCGGCACTAACCGAAGAACGCCGTAAAGAAATGACGAAAGTCGTTAGAGGCGAGGCCGAGCAAGGGCGAGTGTCTATTCGCAATATTCGCCGAGATGCGAATAATCACGTGAAAGAGATGGTGAAAGACAAGCACATGTCCGAAGATGACGAGCATCGTGCAAATGATCTCGTTCAGAAGTTAACGGATAAATACATTGCTGAAATAGATGTGGTCTTGGCACAAAAAGAAAAAGATTTAATGCAAATTTAGAATCCTTCATCTGTTGTAGGTTGGGCCTCGGCCCAACATATCCATGTAGATCATTAATCGCCTTATGTTGACGAAAAAAATACACAATGATATTATGTGCTCACTTGTTTAAAACAGAGAGCAGTAATGTATAAATTTGCCGTATTGTTAATGAGCCTTCCAAGCTTGGTTTTTTCAGCCCAAATGACCAATTCCATTGATGGTGTCGGTCCAAAAGGCACGACGCGTCCTTATATTTGTCTACAAAACGCAAGCGGAAAGGTTGCACTGGCCTTGGCCCCAGGGAAAACGGGGGATGCAAATGCAGCATCTGGAAATCTTTATTATGCAGGTGCTAGTTTACGGTTTGGCGGTTGTAGCCCGGATAACAGTTATTTAGGTTATGTAGGATTTACAATTAATAATACAGGCAATAACGCGGTTAGTAGTTATTCCCCTCCCGTTGGTGTACACGTAGTGTATGCTGACCCCAGCATCGATAGCAAAGGGCATGTGGGGGGAGCCATCACTTACACACCCATTGAAGTGAACTCAACGTTACATAAAGCAAAGCCCACAAAAAATTGGCCCTTTGTAGGCATCAATTTATCAGGATTGGAATTTAGCAAAACGATCGATCCATTTGTTATTCCGAACCTCTCTGCTGTCGATAGCGATACGCCAAACTCCGATTTAAAAGATACTGAGGCGTTTATCAACGCAGGCATGAATACGGTACGCGTGCCGGTGAGTTGGGGTTATTTGCAGTTGGATGGCGCAGGCGTTGGCCCTATCAATAAAGCTTATTATGAAAACTATGTGCGTCCATTGCTGCAAACGCTTACCCAAGCCCACGTGCACACAATCGTAGATTTACACGCATACATGCGCTACTCCCAGTTTGGAGAACAATACTCCGGATGTGGAATGGATGGCCCATGTCCTGATGGAACAATGATATTGGATGACAAGGCGTATCAATCCGTTTGGGGACAGTTGATGGCACTCATTCAACAAGATGCGTCGATCGATAAAGAATACATCCTAGCAGATTTAGTCAATGAACCCGTTGGGATTCCAGATGATAAAGTGTTCACCGTTCAAACTGCCTTGATCAGCATGCTGCGTGAACAAGGTTTTAATGGGTATATCTTAGTGGAAGGCAACAGTTGGTCAGGTTTGCATTCTTGGACCACGGAACAATGGACAGGGAAGGGCGGCCAAACATACAGCAATGCCACGTTGTTCACGCGTGCAAATTTCGCCAAGGCCGGGATTACGGACCTGTCTAAAATTTTGATTAACGTGCATCAATATCTTGACAGCAATTACAGCGGTACGCATGACACATGTCAACAGGATTTGAGCACCACGGGTCCCAATGGATTTAATTTAAATGCCTTTGTGGATTACCTGACAGAAAATCAATTGCAAGCGATTGTGACTGAATTTGGTACGGGGCGTAACGCCGCCAGCTGTCGTGCACCGTTGGCCCAGTTCATGACTTATCTCAAAGACAATGCGGTCATGAATAAAAGCCATGGGTTTGTGGGCTGGACAATCTGGGCTTCAGGGCACGGTTGGGGGGATTATAATTTACGGGTGAAACCAACGTCGTATCATATGTCGGTTCTTCGTGAGGTGATGTAGGACCTGATCACGGTGTGCTTGAGTTATAGGAAGAAGGACGGATTTCTATCCGTCCTTCTTCTAAGTCAATGGCTGACTGGGGAAGAAGTCAATTAAGTCGCGTTCACGATGCGCTTTTCCCACCCTACAAGTTCTTATTCCGCTTCGACAAAAACCACGGCACGAGTACAAACAATAATAATCCACTCACCAAGAACGTTTCAAAAAACATTACATTTTCAATCGGGATTTGTGTCGGCGGTACAAAGCTGATGAGAATCGTCACAACACAACAGATTAAACCGATGCCGGCCACAAGCCACATGCCGAGCAGGCCGCCTGGTATTTTGTAAGCGCGTGGTTGTTCAGGCTGGCTGTAACGCAATTTGATGGCTGCTGAAAACATAAAAATATAAGCCAATAACGCCAATTGTGAACACAT
Source organism: Legionella genomosp. 1 (assembly GCA_945862275.1). Classification (GTDB taxonomy): domain Bacteria; phylum Pseudomonadota; class Gammaproteobacteria; order Legionellales; family Legionellaceae; genus DDPF01. Next base: position 6,050 of record CAMAYA010000009.1, read on the forward strand.
GGCACTCAATATCCAATAGGCCGCATTAATGGAGTCTATGAAAATAAATAAGCTGCTTAATGCCGTGAAAATTACGCCTTGGGCAACGAGTATGAGGGTGGGAGCACCATGCCGATTGGTGCGGGTAAAGTGACGCGGAAGACTGCCATCGTGGGCGGCGATTAAGAGTCCTTTAGTGGGACCGATAATCCATGCGGACACGCCACTAATGCCCCCTAAAATAATCAGGCCGGCCGTAATGGAGGTCATCCATGGCATGTGGTAGGCATCAAAAAATCGTGCGTATGCATCAATTAACCCAGATACCACGCTGAGCGCATCCAGAGGTACAACAATGACAATGGCCAGCGAGCCCAATACTAGGGTGGAAAAAATGATAATGGTGGAATACAGCAATGCGCGAGGGTAGTCTCGTTGAGGGTTTTTAACCTCTTCAGCGTGGATGGCCGACATTTCCATGCCTAATAAGCCAAATAATACAGCAGAAAACAAGGGGAAATGGCCCAGTGAGCTGAAATCAGGCAGCCATGATGTGGCCAGATTGATTTGAATGGGTCGTCCTTGGATGAACCAGATAAGCCCCAAAACCGTGATGCCGACCATAGGTAATATGGTGCCTAATGATGCGCCTAAAATACTGATGATACTGGAAACCCGCATACCAAAGCAGTTGAGTAAGGTAAACAACCAAAACAAACCGACAATCGTGCCCCACAAATAATAATTATTGTTTGCAAGCGCTGGCGAAAATAGGTAAGCCAGGGTGGCCGCAATAAAGGCCAGTATCGTGGGGTACCAGACTACATTATAAATCCATTGCAGCCAGATGGTAATAAAAGCGGCTCGCCGGCCGAAGGCTTCACGAACCCATACATATATACCGCCTGTATTCGGGTAGGCTGTGGCCAACTCTGCAGCGACCAGTGCCACAGGAATAAAGAAAGCAAACGCCGCTATTAAATAATAGGAAATCAGGGACGCGCCTAATTTCGCCGTGATAGGCAACGTGCGAAGGCTGTCGACCGCAATGACGTTGATCATGACGAGTGAAAAAACACTCAAGACTTTTTTACGTTGACGCACAGAAAATCCTTAATAGGTTAGGGACTAGCCCTCATCCGCCCGGAGGCCTCCTTCTCCCGCCTGCGGGAGAAGGGATTACCACCTTAATCGGTGATATTGCGCAGTACGTATTGCAGAATGCCGCCATTGCGATAATATTCGAGCTCGTTCGTTGTATCAATTCGACAAAGAACTTGAATTTTTTGTTTGCGATCATCATCATAAGTGATGGTCATTTCGAGCAAATCGCCTGGCTTTAATGCATCATTCACAGCAATGCTGATTCGTTCACGTCCTGTCAGATGCAAGGTTTCTCGCGTAGTCCCATCCTGGAATTGCAGTGGCAATATGCCCATGCCAATTAAATTAGAGCGATGAATACGTTCAAAACTTTCGGTAATGACCGCTTTTACGCCTAATAAATTGGTTCCTTTGGCCGCCCAATCTCGCGATGAGCCCGTTCCATACTCCTTGCCTGCAAACACGACTAAACCATGCTGTTCGTCTTGGTATAGCATGGAGGCATCATAGATGGGCATGATGGTGTCGGATGGAACGTGACGTGTCATGCCGCCCTCAACGCCGGGCGTCATTTCATTGCGAATGCGAATGTTGGCAAATGTGCCGCGCATCATGACGTGATGATTTCCGCGTCTTGACCCATACGAGTTAAAGTCCGCTTCTTTTACCCCTTTCGATTTCAAATACAAGCCTGCTGGCGAATTCGCTTTGATGGAGCCTGCTGGTGAAATATGGTCTGTGGTAATGGAGTCACCCAATAGAGCAAGAATATACGCTTGTTTGATGGGTTTGATGGGAGCTGGTAACTGGTCCATGTTTTGGAAAAAAGGAGGGTGTTGGATATAGGTGGAATCTTCATTCCATGCATAAGTCTTGCCTTCGCCTGTATCAATGGCTTGCCATTCTGCATCACCTAAAAATACCTCGGCGTATTGTTTTCGAAACATGTTGCCAGTGACTTTTGCCACTTCGGCGGCAATTTCTAGATTGGATGGCCAAATGTCTTTTAGATAGACTGGATTGCCATCTTGATCATCACCAATAGGGTCTCGGGTTAAATCAATGCAGGTTGTGCCGCACAACGCGTAAGCGACTACCAATGGCGGTGATGCTAGCCAATTGGCACGGACTTGCGGGTGGACGCGTCCCTCAAAATTACGGTTGCCAGATAAAACGGAACAGACCACTAAATCATTGTCAGCAACAGCATGGTTAATGGCATCTGGCAGCGGGCCTGAATTGCCAATGCAGGTGGTGCATCCATATCCCACTAGATTAAAACCCAGGGCATTCAGATAGGGTTGCAAACCGGCATGGATTAAATAGTCAGTGACCACTTTAGAACCAGGTGCCAAGGAAGACTTGACCCAAGGTTTCCGTTGCAGTCCTTTCTCAATGGCTTTTTTAGCCACCAGTCCTGCCGCCATTAATACGCTCGGGTTTGATGTGTTGGTGCAGCTGGTAATCGCTGCAATGACCACATCGCCATGATGCAATTGGTAATCTTGGTTTTTGACAGGGAAGCCTTTGTCTTGCTCGGCTTCTTTGCCGGATTCTTTGAGGAATGCTTCAAATTCGAGTGGGAGGGTTTTGAGTGTCACCTTGTCTTGAGGACGTTTTGGTCCCGCAAGAGAGGGTTCAATCAGGTTGAGATCAAGGCTCAGGCTGTCTGTAAAGAGCGGATCTTCACATGTGCTGTCATACCATAGTCCTTGTGCTTTACTGTAAGCTTCTACTAATGCAATGGTTTGTTCATCACGGCCTGTGAGGTTTAAATAACGAAGTGTTTCCTGGTCTACTGGGAAAAACCCGCATGTAGCACCATATTCAGGCGCCATGTTTGAAATGGTGGCGCGATCAGCCAATGTCAATTCAGAAAGGCCTGGACCGTAAAACTCAACAAATTTTCCTACCACGCCTTTTTTTCGCAACATTTGCGTGACGGTCAATACCAAATCGGTGGCGGTAATGCCTTCAGGCATTTTCCCTAAAAGTTTAAAGCCCACCACTTCAGGGATCAGCATGGACACGGGTTGTCCCAGCATAGCCGCCTCCGCTTCAATACCACCCACACCCCAACCTAGAATGCCCAATGCATTGATCATGGTGGTGTGTGAATCGGTTCCCACTAACGTATCAGGGTAGGCATAGTTTACGCCATTGTGTTCGCTGCTCCAGACCGTCTTGCCTAAATATTCCAGGTTAACCTGGTGGCAAATGCCAGTACCGGGTGGAACCACTTGAAAATTAGCAAATGCCTTTTGTCCCCACCGCAGAAATTCATAGCGCTCGTTGTTGCGCTCCATTTCAATCGATGTTTTGACATTCAAGGCGTCTGACGAACCAAATTTATCCACCATGATGGAGTGATCAATGACGAGATCAACGGGCGAGAGCGGGGATATTTGTTCAGGGTTTCCACCTAGTTTTTCAATGGCCGTTCGCATGGCAGCCAAATCAACCACGGCAGGCACGCCTGTAAAGTCTTGCATCAAGACCCGTGTTGGGCGATAGGCAATTTCATGTTGTGATGTGCGGGTGTTGAGCCAGGCGGCAATGGCTTGGATGTCGTCTGTCGTGACGGTCGAGCCGTCTTCGAAACGCAGTAAATTTTCCAGCAATACTTTCAGCGAATAAGGAAGACGGTTGATGCCTTTGAAATGGTTTTTTTCGGCCGTCTTGAGGCTATAGTAATGATATGTTTTTCCATTCACGTGCAATTGCGATTGCGTTGAAAGCGTGTCTTGGCCCACGTTCATAAAACGGCTCCTAAATTCAAAAGTTCAATGATATCTGAAAATGGATCCGTTCACCATGCCTTATCTGTTCACAAAAAGGCATTCTCCTTATCGACAATATTGCTGACAGTAGGTCACCCAGTTTGGGAGAACATTGCCAAGGCATTGTCTTGAGCAATAATTTCCAGGCAATTGATAAACGCCAGCTGCGGGATAATTATTGTATTGTCCGTCTCCATAGACATTGTATTGGTTCACCGTCGGATCCACATTGCGATTATTCGCAGCAGGATTTGCGCCGCGATTAACGCCAGCATTTGCACCACGATTAACGCCAGCATTTGCACCTCGATCTCTACCTGCCCCAGCACGGTTATAGGCCAAGTCAAATGTTGGGCTCAGTTTATTAGCGGATACGGACGTTGCAGATGCTGGCTGAAATACAGTGGTGGATAGAATAAGGCACGAGTACACCATGAATATCGGGCAACCAGTTGCCTTTAAATAGGGTTGAACACGCATGATTTAGTCTCCTTTTGTTGCTCTCAGTGTATATTATAGTCTGATATTTTGGATAAGGTACGACTATCAAAGGACGGTGCCTTTATAGTATGATGGCGTCAGAATAATAAACGAGTTTTGATATGGATAGCATGCGGTTTTATGTTCAGAAAATTGTTTCCAAATTGCCCGTCATTGCGTTTGACGCCCTGTCTATTCCTGCTGCGTGGTACATGGCGTATTGGTTGCTCTATAATTTACACCCATTCTCCACAAGACATGAGCTGCCATATTCATTCAGGGCTTTGGCGATTTTGGCCGTTTTACAAACGGGTTTTTATTATTATTTCAAAGTGTATCGTGGACTGTGGCGCTTTTCATCCTTGAATGATGTGGCCCGTATATTGCGTGCCGTGGGGTGTGCTACGGTTTTTGTTATCCCGTTATTTTATTTGACAGAAATCTTACTCTATATTCCGCGCGCAGTTTTGCCCTTGTACGCCATGATCTTGTGTACCTTGTTGTGTGGAGCACGTTTGTTAGTAAGGAATTACTCAGACCGTCATGTTAAAAACAAGGAAACGAGCGGGGTGACGCGCGTGTTAATTGTTGGGGCAGGGCAGGCGGCTGAGAGCCTGATTCGCGATTTAAAACGATCATCAGCATACCTGCCCCTTGGAATAGTGGATGACAGCCAACGCAAGCGTGGGCTTGAGGTGCACGGTGTGCGTGTATTGGGTACGATCCCCAGTTTGCCTGAGTGGGTCAGAAATTATAATATTGATATGATTTTTATTGCTATTCCGTCCGCCGGATCGCATGCGATGCGGCGCATTGTCGAATATTGCGAGCTGTGCGCCATACCATTTCATACCCTGCCTAGTTTGCACGCGCTCGCCACCGGTCAAGTCGAGGTCAATGCGCTTCGACAAGTGAACATTGATGATTTGCTGGGACGTGATCCCGTTCATCTGAACTGGGATAAAATTGCCGTGGCCATACATGGAATGCGGGTATTGGTGACAGGTGGCGGCGGTTCCATTGGTTCTGAGCTGTGTAGACAAATCATGGCGCTTCAACCAGCAAAATTAATGGTGGTTGATAGCTGTGAGTATAATTTATACAGCATTGATCAAGAGTTGCGCGCGCAAAATCCAATGGCCATGATTCAACGGGCCTTAATCAGTGTGACGGATGCCGTTGCGGTAGATGAGGTGTTTAGTCAATTCAAGCCGGATATTGTGTTCCATGCAGCGGCGTATAAGCACGTCCCCTTGCTGGAAGATCAAATTCGCATTGCAGTGCAGAACAATGTTCTCGGAACGCAAATCGTCGCCCAGGCCAGTGTAACGGTCGGAGCTGAAAAATTCATTTTAATTTCAACAGACAAAGCCGTTAATCCTACCAATATTATGGGCACAACCAAACGCGTTGCAGAAATTTACTGTCAGAATTTAAATGCTGATGTGAACACGCAGTTTATCACTGTTCGGTTTGGAAACGTATTGGGATCAATGGGAAGCGTTGTGCCGCTGTTTCAAAAGCAGTTAGAACAGGGGGGCCCATTGACGGTCACTCATCCGGATATTGAACGCTATTTTATGACGATTCCTGAGGCCTCTCAATTGATTTTACAAGCCATGGTGAGTGGTCTTGGTGGTGAGATTTTTGTGCTGGATATGGGAGAACCCATTAAGATCAGTTATTTGGCTGAGCAAATGATTCGGTTGGCAGGAAAAATTCCAGGCAAGGACATCCAGATCCAGTACACAGGGCTTCGACCTGGCGAGAAATTGTTCGAGGAATTGTTTCACGACTCTGAAAAATTAGAGCAAACAGTGCATGAAAAACTGTTTAAAGCCCGATTTCGTGAAATAGATTGGGAAGCCCTCACACAGACCCTCCGCATGATGAATACCGCTTGTATGGTTCATCAGGATGATGAGTTGCTGATTTTGTTAAAAAGTTTAGTGCCTGAATTTTCATGTGACTTGTTGCCATCTGTTTAATTTGGACCGCCATGAAATTTATCCCTTTCAAGATGTTCATTCTCGTGGTTTAATTATGGCCGGTACTTTTTAGACGTAAAATATAGAATGGAGATATACATGAAGAAGATGGTTGGGTTAGCGGTTGTTTTAGCCGTTTTAATCCTTGGAAGTTATTATGGAATGGGCATTGTCACGGAACGTACCCTTAAAAAAAATATCGCATTGCTCGACCAACCCAATGGATGGGTGCTTGAAGTGGCAGAATACAAGCGAGGTTTGTATCGATCGTATGCTTTATTAAACACGCGACTCCATATTCCTGCGCGAACGTTTAAAGACTCAACCGGTCAAGACTCGACACAGCCTGCAGTCGATATTGCATTGAAAATACCGTTGGATATTTACCATGGCCCGATTATATTCGCTGATTCTAAGTGGTTGTTTGGATTAGGGTACGCACACAGCGTCATGACGATTCCAGAAAACTATACGGATAAATTCAAAGAGACGTTTACAGCCGACTCAACAGAACCGCATCTAAATTTAAACATATTTATTAGTTATTTAGATAACAGCAGCATCCTGTCTGAATTGCCTGGATTTAAACTAATTACAACGCAAGAAAAAAAAGAGTTCGATTGGTTAGGCATGACCAGTGATCTTCAAGTGACATCGCATGCAAATCATCTTCAGGGCCAAATCAAGGTTGATGGTATGCGGTTCAAAGATGGCATGGTCACAGCTACAGTGGGAAAAACCAACGTAAATTATGATTTGAATCGAAGCAAATTGGCTTTCTACCTAGGGGATGCAGATATTTTTTTTCCTTCCATGGTCGTTATGAATGGAGAGCAGAAAACATTTGAGCTTCAAAATTTAGATATCCACTCCAGTAGTCATATTCAAGATGATTTATTAAGCTCTCAATTCAAAGTCAAACTGGATACCCTCTACAATGAAGGCAAATCCTTTGGTCCGGCCGTACTGGATGTCTCTATTAGTAATCTTGACGCGGACACCATGGTTAGAATCAATGATCAAACAAATCACATGCAACAAGCGAGCGAGGCGGACCGACATACAGCGCTGCTCTCAATGCTTCCTGAGTTACCTAAGCTCGTGAGCAAGGGTGCTAAATTTGCTGTGAATGAATTAAGCATTGCTACACCTGAAGGGCTCATTAAAGGGAACCTCTTGTTGTCATTACCGAATGCTACTTGGGATAATCCGTTTCAATTGATTCAATCGCTGGTCGGAGATGGCAAATTGACATTGAGTGCGGCGGTCGTGAAAAAATTCCTGAATGATGCGGCAAAGATTCGGTTGCAAAATCAAGTGGATGCACAACCCGTAGTGCTGGCCCCTGTGGCATCTGAAGCAACGCCTGGTGCGATTCCTGCCCCTGTTGATAATGGCGCCGTGGTTGTGGCAGCAGCGCCTGATGTTGAGCAACAGGCAATGGCGCAGACAGATGAACGGCTTTTGAAAATGGTGAGATCAGGACTGCTCTTACCAGAAGGATCTGACTACGTCATTGTGTTTAAATTGGCAGGAGGTCAGTTGACTGTGAATGGAAAATCGTTCAATCCTGGAATGATACAGTTTTAATTGTAAATTTTGAGCAACTCACACTTGTTATGAGTTGCTCAGTCCGATAAAATGCTGTTTTTATATGAAGGAGTTGGAAAGAATGACAATAATCAGTAATGAAGCGTTTGAAACAACAGCATCGTTAGCCGCCAGTGTAACCACATCTGTTCAAAAATATTTTTCCGAGCTCAAAGGCACTGATCCTGTTGATTTGTATCAATTCGTTCTGGAAGAAATTGAAACCCCTTTGTTTCGCGCTGTTATGGAACATTGCAAATACAATCAATCTCGGGCAGCCATCATGTTGGGTATTAGTAGAGGCACATTGAGGACAAAACTTCGTCATTATTTTGATGATAAATATGTCGGCACTCGCGACTAGATTTATTGGTCCCATAGGCACAAGCACCTGCTCCCTTCTCCCGCTGACGGGAGAAGGTGCCCGAAGGGAATCTGAGGGTGTTATCCTTTAAGGAGTGCACGATGTTTTTATGCAATATTGATAAAACTGACCGCACCAATCGTGTTGTGATTGGTGCTGTGTTATTCCTTGCTGCCTTGATTGGAATGAGCAAGGTATTTTTTATGGTGGTCGGGCTTGTTTTGGTGGTTGAGGGGTTGATTGGCTGGTGTTCCATCCCTTATTTGATAAGTAAACTCAAACGGCATTGAAAACAGAGTCATTTTAACTGGTTATCAATGCCGAATATTATTCTGCAAACATCGAACTAACTGATTCTTCCACATTCACCCGTTTAATTGCTTGTGCGAGCATGTCGGCAAGGCTGATGACTCTTATTTTACTGCAACGCAAAGCGGCATCTGTCAACGGGATTGTATCGGTTACAACCACTTCATCTAAGACTGAGCGTGTAATATTATCAATGGCAGAACCCGATAGAACAGGGTGGGTGATATACGCGCGAACACTAATGGCGCCGCTTTTTTTAAGCTCTTCCGCAGCGGAGCACATGGTGCCAGCTGTGTCGACGATGTCGTCAATAATAATGCAGTTTCGGCCTGAAGGCTCACCAATGATGT
>CAMAYA010000010.1 GCA_945862275.1 Legionella genomosp. 1
TAATTCACTGAAAATCTGGTTTTTTATGCTGAATCACGTTAATTTTACATGTTTTCATGTGGAATTCATAATATTATTCAATTAAACGCCTATAAAATTCACTCGGTTTATTACACTTCCGATTGAGGATATGATTGCTACTGGTTAAAAATATCGAGAATAAATCGCCAGATAGCTACCATCAGCTATCATGCTGAGCAGCGCTTGATTGATTTTTTTTATCAGTGCGGCTTGGCCAAGATTGGCCATGATGGAATAGCCATTGCCAATCGGGATCGGACTGCCGATGAGCTTGTAAAGACCGGCACTATTCATAAACCAATATTTTGCGCCAGCTGAATTAATAAATGCTACGTCAATCTGTTGGTTGTTTAGCCCGAGCATCAGATCATCCAGTGTTGCAAAGTCTTTGATTTGAACGTTTCCGTTATATATATTTGAAACAAAATGCTTAAACAAGGTCCCGCCCGCAATCGTCCCCCGTCGAACCCCAACGGTTTTATTTTTAATTTCGGCAGGGGTGTTGATGCTAGACTGCTTGAGTGCGATGAATTGCGTCTCACTGGTAAGATAAGGCAGACTAAAAATGAACCCAGGCTCAGGCGTTGAAGGAATGATGCCCGCAATGGCTAAATCAATCTTCTTTGTGAGCAATGCTTCCGGAATTGTGCTCACCACAAGCGACTTGAATTGACATGCCTCTCCAATGCGCTGGCAAATGGCTTGCATGATGTCAATTTCAAATCCAACAAAAGACTCACGCGTCGCCTGTGACGCCAGCGGGGGATAATGTGCTGTGGTCCCAATAACCAAGGCTTGTGCGAGCATGTTGGGTCCTAGGATGAGAATGGCCAGGAGCAGTAAGCGCGTCATCATTGGGGAGTCCTTTTGTCATTAAGATGCATGGGGTATTTCTATTATAGACCCAAACAGGTTAGACTGAACATGGAGTAAACCAAACTAAGGATGGAAATGATAAATAATGAGCTATTAAATTTACTCGCCATTATCGTTGTTTTTGGCGTAGTCATGTGGTTGGTCAATGTATATATTCCTATGTTGCCGGCCATTAAAAGTTTGTTGAATCTTGTGGTTGTGATTGTCTTGGTAATATATATTCTGCAATTTTTTACTGTCATTCCAACGGTTTTGCCGATGATCAGATTATTTCGATAACGTTTGTAAATAATGCCTGACGTCTCGCGGACAAGCCGCGGGACGTGGCGTTAGTTTAAGGGAGTCAAGCATGAACCGCTAAACGCGCATTTTTTCATACATGACATGCGGCAGATGGCGAATAACCCTCATGATATAACGCCAAAAAAACGGGTGGTAAAACGCGCGTTTTTTGCGGTTTGCTGCTTTCCAACAGGCTTGCGCGCATTCGTTTGGAGGTGATGCATAAAAAATTCCAGGCTCCCCGAACGTGGCATGGGTATCGATAAACCCGAGGCGTGCGATAGTGATGTGTTGCGTTTTTGATGCAGCTTGTTGCAATCCTTGCAGATACACCTCAATGGCTGCCTTGCTAGCCCCATAGAGGCTGTTTTTGGAGCGACCCCGGCATGCGGCTACTGAGCTTAAAAACACCAATCGATGTTGCGATTGAGGCTTGTTCCAGTAGGCATGAATCAGTTGGCTGGTTCGAATGACGTTGATGGTGAGCAGTTCAGTGAGCGATTGCTCAGTTAAGTGAATATTGTTGCTCATGTCGCTATACGCGATGAACAGATCTAATTCTCTAGATTGGGTTCGCAATGTTTGTAAAAATAGTTGGATGTCTTCTGAGAAATCGACCATCATTGTTCCACAATGCACTGAGAAGCGCAGGCGAATGTCCGCGGCGATGATGTTCAGTTGCAGCTGGTTTCGTCCAACCAACAAAAGGTCATGTCCTGACTGTGCGGCACAGCGCGCAAACTCTTCAGCAATGATGGACGTGGCTCCCAAAATGACCCAAGTGCGTGCGCTCATCAGTTGATTCCTAAACGTGTGCCTAAATCGGAGCGCATGGGACTATTGAGTGAATAGATGGTGTCATGAAAGGCCTGGTGCTCCAGGTACATTTGCTCATATTGCGATTGATTAAGATATAAATCTTTTGCCAAATACACTTTCCCGCCCATTTCTGTAATGCACTGGTTCATCTGCAAAATGGTAGAGCGTGCGGCATCATTGTGGATGAAATCAATGGCCACCGTAAATCCGGGTTCTGTAAAGGAGAGCAGGCCCATGCCGGGTTGGGTAAAATATTTAAGAACGGCTAGGGTGGGTGTGGCGCGCTGCGTTTGAATGCATGCACGCAATGTATGAAGGATTTCTTCGGCTTTACTCGCATCAAACACGGCTTGGAATTGCACTAAACCTTTTTTTCCATATAGGCGGTTCCAATGTTTGATGCGATCGAGCGGGTTATTAAAGACCCACAAAGGAGATATTTGAGTGCCTGTTTTGGCGCGATGGTAATGCATGCGATTAAATTGCTTCATGATCGGGCGGTTGATAAGCCTTATGGGTAATCTTGGAATGGTGAGCGTTTGTTCCATAGGTGAGAGGCCGGCATGCTCCACGTGATCTGCCAGTGATAAAAGCGCACGGGGCTCATTTAGAAAATCAAGCCAGGCTACTTGGTAGTCATGTTCTATTCCTGCCTGTTGCATGTGTGCTAACAATGGCGTAATGCTCGTAAATTTCATTGTATGCGCACGCACAAATCGAGATGCTCGGCGCAATCGAATGCCCATTCGCGTGATGATGCCCGTTAAGCCAACGCCTGCGATCGTTGCGGTAAACAAGGTATGGTTTTCATTCCAACTACAGCGATGTGTTTGCCCGCCAATGTTTAATTCAACCCAGACTACGTGGTGACCAAAACTGCCCGCATGGTGGTTGTTTTTTCCATGGATGTCATTGGCAAGACCGCCGGCGAGCGTGGCGTAAAGTGTGCCAGGTAAAACGGCCGGGATAAAATCTGAATCAATCAAAAATAAATCGGCAAATGTGACGTGACCTTGGCATACGGCAATGCCAGATTCACGATCAAAGGACAGAATGTGGTTCAACCGTGTCGTGTCAATAATCGTGCCTTGATTTAACACACAACAATCACTATAACTCAGCCCATTACCACGTGCGAGTAATCCCGTTGGGTGAGCCCAGGTTGCAATCGTATTTAACTGTTCCTCATGGTCAGGCCGAAATACGCTTGAGCGCGTTTGAATGGTTCGGCTGAAGTTTGAGAAGGACTGGATTTTATTTTGCATTCAATGCCCTCTTCACAACAATTGCATCGCTGACATTTGAAAAACCGTGGACATTGATTTGAAACAATCCCATGTGTGCGGTCAGTTGGCTCGAGCTGCCCCCATCTAAATTCAGCGCGTTATGGCAGCGCAGCGGTGATGATTTCATGATACTCGCCAAGGCGGTGGTGGTCATGGGCGAATTATTGGTCACGAGAATAATTAAACGTCCTTCTGGCGTAATACCTAACGCTGTGCGTTCGGCATATCCTGGCCTGAGAGATGGGATTTTCCCATTAACCAATAACCGAGGCCCGCTTTGTACGGCAAAATCGACCTGATTATCATGGGTGTATTCTCTGACACTGGTGATGTGCGGGGTGTTGTCTTTTACATACAATATTCCCCACCAACTGATGCGCTTGAGCGGATTGTGTTGGTGTTGATTGCTGATGCGAAGACCCAGTGGGTGGTAGTTTTGGTCAAAAAAACCACCATTAATGGCGATCAGGGCCTGGCTGTGGTGTGCGAATGCGTCCACTGATGCGTTATGAAGCGATAACTCATTGGCCAGGACCAAATCCAATTTATTTTTTTTTAAATCAATGCGAAAGGCATGAATATGCGACCAAGGAATCAATGGGTTTGCATTCAAATCACTGTATTCAATGCCGGGCGAAATCTCCCGCCAGGAGTGAGCCATGGCTTGTGTAGCCAAGCACATCCAAATAAGTGCAATCAACACGCAATTAAGTGCAATTAGCACACAATACCGCGTGCCCCGCGAAGTATAATCTTGTATCCTTATATGCATTCGTTTAAATCCATGGACGCATCATGAAAACATTACCGCAAGTTACCAATAGAGCCCCCCTAAAGTCAACCGATGAATTGTCCCGTATCATGCAAGACGTGCTAACACGCGCTCGTACCCATGGTGCTACTGACGCTTCAGTGGCGGTGAATCACGACAGTGGTTTTTCTGTGGATGTACGTATGCGTGAGGTGGAAACCGTGGCCTTTAGTGAAGACCGTGGCGTGGGTGTCACTGTATATATTGGATCTCGCAAGGGCAGCGCCAGCAGCAGTGATACATCGCCAGCGGCATTGGACGCAATGGTGGCGGCCGCTGTTGATATTGCAGGGGTCAGTGCCTCAGATCCTTGTTTTGGATTGCCTGACAGCGCGCTGATGTCCTCTCAACATGCTGAGCTAGATTTGTTTCACCCATGGGTCATTACGCCGCCAGAAGCCATTGAGATGGCCTTGAAATGCGAGGCGCATGCCTTGGGTTTGGATCAACGCATTAGCAATTCGGACGGTGTAAATGTGTCTACCTACACGTTTTGCCACGGGTTTGCGAATACGTATGGGTTTGAGGGAATCGTGCAAAGCAGTCGCCATAGCATGAGTTGCTCGTTGATAGCAACGGACGGTGACAAGATGCAGCGCGATGATGATTATACGACAGCTCGAAATGCCCAACATTTGCAAGCATGGGATGCACTCGCGGCGAGTGCGGTGAAGCGCGCCACGAGTCGCTTAAACGCGAAACAACTGAAAACAAAAAAAATGCCGGTTTTATTTTCGTCTCGCCTGTCCAGCGGATTGATTGGGTCGTTTATTGGGGCGATTAGTGGATCTAATTTATACCGAAAGCACTCGTTTTTGATGGATTCAATAGGACAACAAGTTTTTCCTACGGGCATCCGCATCCATGAGCAACCCCGTTTGTTAGGCGCGTTAGGAAGCTCTCCCTTTGACAGCGAAGGGGTGCCTACACGGGATAATGTGTTTGTGGACGATGGCCGGGTTTGCCAGTATATACTCGGTAGTTATTCGGCACGGAAAATGGGGTTGGCTACTACTGCTAATAGTGGTGGCGTTTTTAATTTGACGGTCGATCCAACTGCGGGTGATTTGGCTGCATTATTAAAGCAAATGGGAACAGGTTTGTTGGTGACGGAATTAATGGGCGATGGTGCGAACGGTTTAACCGGCGATTATTCACGTGGTGCCAGTGGTTTTTGGGTGGAGGCAGGCGAAATCCAGTATCCGGTAGAAGGCATTACCGTGGCCGGCAATTTGAAAGACATGTTTCGTAGAATTGCGGCGATTGGTCACGACGTGAATCCCAATTACTCTACACGTTGCGGCTCTATCTTAATCGACGAAATGATGGTGGCAGGGGATTAAGTAGGTTGGGCCTTGGCCCAACACTAACTAATTCTTATCGCGAAAAATAATGCGACCTTTACTTAAATCGTACGGTGTTAGCTCAACTTTTACTTTATCGCCGGTTAAAATGCGGATATAATTTTTACGCATGCGGCCTGAAATGTGAGCGGTAACAATGTGCCCATTCTCTAGTTCAACGCGAAACATCGTGTTGGGAAGGGTATCCATTACCGTACCCAGCATTTCAATGTGATCTTCTTTTGCCATAGGTCTCTCAGATGTTAAACAAACTAAAGCGCAAATAGTGCACTAATTTGAGGGAAATGGCAAACATTAAAGGGGGGCATTTACCACAATCTGAAATGGCCATGCTATAATGCTTGAAATAACGCCATTTTATTTAATGGTAACTCATAATCCATAAATTTTAAGAAGGAGGTATGTATGATAACTAGTAATGGCTTGCAGGTTCTTCCCATTTATGTCCAGCATGGCGCGCCAATTTTAAGTAAATGCTTGGCGAGGCAGTTCAATCAAGAGCAGATGCATATTAGGGCAACGTATAAGCTTGGCTCCAATGGTGGCCGATATACTATCTCTAATGAGGCTTATTTAAGATTAAATGGTGTGGAGTTAACGTCTACAATATTGGATCTTGCTGGTTTCGCAGCACTGATTGAACGAGTAAAAACCATTTGTTCTTTGGAAATGAATCCAATCCTCTTATGTGCAGATGCTAATTTAGGGTTCCCAGCATCTGAATTCATGAGCGAATTTTTTCATGCATTGGTTCAAACCATTAAGCCAACGTGCCTTGTGCCTTTTTCAGAAACGCCTTTGTGTGTTGAGGATGCAACGTTATATTTGAAGGGAATAAGAACGAAAGGAGGTTATCAGTCGCCGTCACCTTATCGATTGAGCATGGCTTCAAATCAACACGGGGTGGGTGGGACTATTCAAGATTTATTGGAAAAAATAGATATCACAAAGAAGAAAGAAAAGAAATCATGCTGTTATTTCCTCGGTTCTCTTTTTGCATATAACCGAAATGTAGAAGTTGATGATTTTATACTACCTGTCGAATCAAACTCAAGCAAACTGAATCTTGTGGGAGCATTCAGCATGTGACATGAGTTTGATTTTATCGATGGCCGCTTTAAGCGGTCATCGCTTTTACGCGCGCACTGAGGCGGCTTTTAATTCTTGATGCTTTGTTCTTATGAAGCAAACCTTTGCCGGCTGCTTTATCAATAATGGGTTGTGCTTTTGCATATGCTGCACGTGCGACTTCTTGATCGCCGGCTTCAACCGCTTTGAGTACATTTTTAATAAATGTGCGGTACATAGACCGTGCACTTGCATTGTGTGCACGCAATTTAATGTTTTGGCGTGCGCGTTTAATCGCTGATTTAATATTTGCCACTGAAAATCTCCGCTTTATTCAACTATAGAAAAGTGGTTGATCATGCACAACTTGACCGAAATTGTCAAGACAGTAGTCGTCTAATTTTATTAATTTCGGTATACTCATGCGAAATGTGTAAAACAACACCCGTGAGAATGCTGTGACTGAAACGACCTTACATAAACGACAAAGTTTGTTGCGATCCACTTCATTGGTTTCGCTGATGACCTTCTTCTCCCGTATCATGGGGTTTGCGCGAGACATGATCTTGGCAAAAACGTTTGGTGCTGATGCCGGCATGGATGCCTTCTATGTGGCGTTTAAAATACCCAATTTTATGCGGCGCTTATTTGCAGATGGCGCTTTTTCACAAGCCTTTGTGCCGGTGTTGGCCGAATATCAAAAGACGCGCACAATCGATGAGGTTCGCGTGTTTTTGGCGCGCATAGCGGGTGGGATGAGTGTCATTCTCACGGTGGTCACTGTGATTGGGATAATCGCTGCACCTGTGATTATTGAGCTGTTTGCGCCAGGGTTTGGTCATGATTCAACCCGGACTGTCTTGGCCACAGAAATGCTGCGTTTGACGTTCCCTTATTTAATGTTGATTTCATTGACTGCGATGGCAGGAGCGATACTCAACACCTTTGGTTATTTTGGTGTACCTGCGTTTACGCCCATCTTCTTGAATATCAGCATGATTATTGCAGCACTTTATTTAAGTCCTCGATTTGCAGAACCTGTGATTGCTTTAGCCTGGGGGGTTTTGCTGGCCGGTATTGTTCAATTATTATTTCAAATTCCTTTTCTTTTACATCGCAAGCTGTTGGTAAAACCTCGCTTGATGATGCGTGACCCAGGTGTTAAGCGCGTGATGCGATTGATGATACCGGCCTTGTTTGGTGTTTCCGTCGCGCAAATTAATTTACTGGTGGATACGATATTTGCTTCTTTTCTAAAGGTGGGCAGCGTCACTTGGTTATTTTACACCGATCGGTTGGCGGATTTTCCTTTGGGTATTTTTGGAGTGGCCATCGCCACGGTGATTTTGCCACATTTATCGCGGCGACATGCCGAACAAAATAAAGCCCATTTTTCACGTGCACTGGATTGGGGTTTGCGTCTGTTGATTTTAGTGGGCGTACCGTCTGCAACCGGGTTGATTTTGTTTGCTATGCCTTTAATTGCGAGTTGTTTTACTTATGGTCAGTTTACAGTGGTTGATTTGCTGCAAACCCAAAAAAGTCTAATAACCATGGCCTTAGGTCTACCTGCGTTTATGATGGTGAAAATACTGGCCTCCGGCTTTTATGCAGGTCAAAATATTAAAACGCCGGTGAAGGTCGGGGTTGTCGCCATGATAGCAAATACGGCTTTGTGCGCATTATTGATTGGTCCAATGGCGCATGCGGGTTTAACGTTGGCTTCATCGATTGCGGGATATCTGAATTGTGGGGTATTGTTGTATTTGTTAATACGACGGGGCATTTATAAGCCTTTGTCGGGCTGGTGGCGCTTTATGCTACAATTAATGATAGCCAATGGTGTTATGTCTGTTTATTTAGTATTCATGGTGGGAAATGTATTTTTTTGGTTGGATAAACCCTTGGGCGCACGATTGGGGTATCTGTTGTTGCACGTGCTTGCCGCATGTGCCATTTATTTAATGAGCTTGAGACTCTGTGGCATGAAAATGACGCAGTTTCGTGGGCAGATGAAGGAGTCTTAAATGAAAGCCAATTGTTTCTATCAAACAGATACAGATACTGCATGGCCATTGATTCTATTGCGTCAAGACGACACCTTAAACGAACTCAGCGACACAGAGCGTAATTGCCTTGTTTCCCAGCAGTTTAAAGGGGCCTTGGGCGACATTGCCGTGATCACGAATTCGCAGGGTTTTCCCCTCAACATTTATATTGGTGCAGGCGATGGCAATGAGATGCTTGCGATTGCATCTGCCGTGACGAAAATCCCTCCGGGTCTTTATCAGGCTCCACGCGGGCTTGAGCAATCAGCGCTTTTGGCGTGGTCCTTGGCGCAATATAAGTTTGATCATTACAAAAATTCAAACTTAGAACCGAGGATTCTTGCCGTGGATGAACAGCCATTGTCTGACGTGTTATTGGAATCCAATGCCATATTCCTCGTACGGGACCTGATTAATATGCCAGCCAATGCGTTAGGTCCTTCTGAAATGGCGGAGCGTGTAGCTATCCTTGCGATGGAACAAGGTGCTGTCTTTCAACAATGGATAGGAGATGAATTGCTGCGAGACCGTTTTCCAGCCATTCATGCCGTTGGGCGTGCGGCTGCGGATGCACCTCGATTATTGTCTTTGACTTGGGGAGATGAGACGCATCCACGCGTGACGTTGCTGGGGAAAGGGGTGTGTTTTGATTCAGGCGGTTTAGACATTAAACCCGCGGCCGGTATGCGCTACATGAAGAAAGACATGGGGGGGGCGGCTCATGTGATAGGACTTGCCCAGTGGATAATGGCTAAACGCTTACCCATTCGTTTACAGGTATTGATTCCAGCAGTTGAAAATGCAGTGGGCTCGCGCGCATTTCGCCCAGGCGATGTGTTGACCATGCGCAATGGCCTCACCGTTGAGATTGATAACACCGATGCGGAAGGACGTTTGGTCTTGGCGGATGCCTTAGTGAAAGCCTGTGAAGACAACCCGGAGCTACTGATTGATTTTGCGACCTTAACTGGATCGGCCCGCGTAGCCGTAGGCACAGACATTGCAGCCATGTTCACTAATGATGACCAGCTGGCAGACGCGATGACTAAATCATCACGCGAGTCCAATGATCCGGTTTGGCGTATGCCGTTGTTTGCAGGTTATGCCAGTATGCTCGACTCCTCCATTGCAGACATGGCAAATTCAAGCCCATCAGCCTATGCAGGTGCCATTACGGCAGCGCTATTTTTACAGCGTTTTGTGAGGGAGTCTTTGTCGTGGTTGCATTTTGATATTATGGCTTGGAATGTTAGTAATAAACCTGGCCGTCCTGAGGGCGGTGAGGCCATGGGAATGCTGGCAGTGGGGCGATATTTGATAGGGCGGTATGGAACTGTAGGTAAGTGATAACCGGATAGGAAGTAATTTTTTGCGCGAAATGGATAAAAAAAACGGATAACAAGGGGGCATGATTTTCAAAACAAAAAAAATAGACTGTTTTCATCTAATATTGCTGCTTAAGTAGCTCTGTAACGGGTTACTATTTTTTGTTGAAGTGAAGTGTAGAGGTAAAATACCAATAATCAAAGCTGGAAGAAATGCGCCGTGCATATGCGGTAGTGAAAAAAAGTATAAAAAATGCTGTTTATATCGTGGGGTTTCAGTACCTGTACCTGCATCTAACTCGAAAACGTCAGGAAAAGTATTAGTAACGACATTAACAGATGAGTTTTTTCAGCCTGTTCGAATTTATTAGACCATTATTTACAAGGGTTCGGCGTTTAGCGTTTGGTCAACAAAGCATGGCATCTCTGATGAAACACTAATTTCAGCTATCAGCGAAAATTTATTTGCATTTAACTGAAGTCGAGTTAAATAAAGCGGTTCATGAAAGCAAGTTAATTAAGGTTGGGTGATATGAATAAATCAATTTTAGATGTGGTGCATGAATCTGCTAAAGGACTTTATGATGCCGGAATTGTTGATGCCACAACCATGCATGAATTTGATGCCTTGTGTTTGACACCCATTAAAAAATTTTCAGCGTATGAAATTAAAATGATTCGATTAAAAGAACATGTTAGCCAAGCTGTGTTTGCCACATATTTAAATACATCATCATCCACTATTAAGCAGTGGGAGCAGGGGGATAAGCGCCCGCGCGGAACTTCTTTAAAGCTGTTAAATTTGGTGGCTAACAAGGGTCTGTCGATCCTTGCTTAACACTAAGTCTGACTGTTTTTTTGCCATTGCATTCGTCCGTTCATTTCAATTTTAGCAATATTACGATTGAGCTGTCGAGCGGGTTTATCGCTCTTGACGGCGTTGGATCGGGCTGGTATCACCACGACATCGGGATCATGTCAGGCCCATTCTTGGATTGGAAATTCTGTGATGCAATGAAATTGACGGTTAATCACGTTAGAAAAATGATTTGTGTTTTGCGAGGGCGTCAGGCAGTGTTATACTTGCAGCATCTGTTGTAGAGATGTGCTATATTTACATTATTTTCAATCAATAAGGATACAACGTGACAGTGAACCATCAAAGACCCGTTAACCTTGATTTAAGTACGTTAAAATTTCCGCCAATGGCTATCGCATCCATATTACACCGCATTTCAGGAATGGCTCTGTTTTTACTGCTGCCCATCATGATGCTCTTTTTAAGCCGATCTCTTCAATCGCAAGAATCATTTGACGCACTTCAACTTCAATTGACCAACCCGTATTGTAAATTGGTGCTATGGATGTTTAGTGCCTCGTTGATTTATCACATTCTGGCTGGGTTTCGTCATGTATTCATGGATATGGGTTTTGGCGATCAGCTGGTTGCCGCTCGGCGAAGTGCGATTACGGTGATTGCTTTATCGATCCTATTGACCATCTGCCTAGGAGTTTGGATATGGTAACAAACATTACAAGCCTGACCGGTAATGGGCTGAAAGATTGGTTGATTCAGCGCGTGACAGCAGTGTATTTTGCGGTTTATGCATTGTTTTTGTTAGGCTATTTATTGTCTCATCCACAATTGCAATTCGCTCCGTGGTACGCTTTGTTCCATGGGATTGTCTTTCAAATCGCCAGCATCCTAGCCTTGCTGATGCTCACATTGCATGCTTGGATTGGCATATGGACCGTGACCACTGATTATGTGAAACGCACATCTGTCCGGTTGTCTGTTCAAATACTGGTTTTTTTGATTTTGCTGGCTCAGTTTTTCTGGGGCTTGATTATTATTTGGGGGCAATAACAATGGTATTTGCACGGAATGAATTTGACGCGGTCATCATTGGTGCGGGCGGTGCGGGCATGCGTGCGGCTTTGCAGTTGGCTAATTCGGGCTTAAACGTGGCTTTGATCTCCAAAGTATTTCCGACTCGTTCACACACCGTTTCTGCTCAAGGCGGTATTACCGCCGCATTGGGAAATGCAGATGCGGATGGCGATGATTGGCGTTGGCATATGTATGACACAGTCAAGGGCGCGGACTACATCGGTGATCAGGATTGCATTGAATATTTATGTAAAACAGGTCCAGAAGCCGTCTATGAATTGGAACACATGGGGTTGCCGTTTTCTCGAATGGACAATGGTAAAATTTATCAGCGCCAATTCGGTGGGCAATCGAAAAACTTCGGCGGCGAACAAGCCGCTCGGACATGTGCCGCCGCAGACCGAACCGGGCATGCTTTATTGCACACGCTTTATCAACAAAATTTAAAAGCCAAGACGCATATATTTAGTGAATGGCTGGCATTGGATTTCGTTAAAGACGCGCACGGAAAAATCGCAGGTCTGACGACCATGTGCATAGAAACCGGCGAAATTGTTTTTTTCCAATCACGGGTTTGTATTCTAGCCACCGGTGGGGCCGGTCGTATTTATCAATCCACAACGAACGCCTATATTAATACAGGTGATGGTTTTGGCATGGCGTTGCGTGCAGGTTTACCCTTGCAAGACATGGAAATGTGGCAATTTCACCCGACGGGCATTGCAGGTGCGGGCACCTTGGTGACTGAGGGTTGCCGTGGCGAGGGTGGTTATCTAATCAATAAAGATGGTGAGCGCTTTATGGAGCGCTATGCTCCTCATGTTAAAGATTTGGCCTCTCGCGATGTGGTGGCTCGTTCCATTGCATTGGAATTGCGTGCTGGAAAAGGGTTTGATCCAAAAGGGGTTGATCACGTTAAATTAAAATTAGACCATCTCGGCGCTGATTTGATCAAAGCACGCTTGCCCGGTATTCGTGAATTAGCCATGAAATTTGCAGGCGTTGATCCTATTTTTGAAGCCATTCCCGTTGTGCCAACATGTCATTATGCGATGGGCGGCATTCCAACCAATATTCACGGTCAGGTAGTGACCAAAACCAATGGGCAAGAGCACATTGTTGAGGGATTGTATGCTGTGGGTGAATGCGCGTGCGTATCGGTACATGGCGCCAATCGGTTAGGCGGTAATTCATTGCTCGATTTGGTTGTATTCGGGCGTGCAGCAGGCTTGCATGTGGAATCACTGTGGCAATCCAATCAACTACCGGATGTGCCCTATATTACAGATGACGATCTAGATGCATCCTTGGTTCGATATCAACGCTGGCAGCAGTCAACTGATGGCGAAAGTCCTGCCGTAATTCGGGATGAAATGCAGCGCGTGATGCAAGAAGATTTTGGTGTGTTTCGCTCAAGTGAATTCATGGAACAAGGCTTGGCTCGCCTGACTGCACTGCGTGAGCGATTGGAGCATGCCAACCTCGCGGATAAAAGTGAGGTCTTTAATACGGAACGCGTGGGTGCATTGGAACTGGATAATCTGATGGCTACA
>CAMAYA010000011.1 GCA_945862275.1 Legionella genomosp. 1
GCGCTGCTGTATTACATCCATCAAGACAGCTTGCAACGCGATCATTTCGTGTATTCGCAATTGGGGGCCTTATGTGTACTGACATTGATTGCGGCTTGGATTGCCTTTGATAAAATGCGGCCTGCCAACAAAGTGTTGGGCGATGCGCATTTTGCATCAGGACTGGAAGTACAACGCGCAGGATTTTTTGTAACAGCACCCGAAAGCATCATCATCGGTAAAAAATACGGCGTGCCATTGTATGCCAATGGGTTTGAGCATGTCTTGGTATTCGCACCTGCGGGCAGCGGTAAAACACGCTCGATTGCCATTCCCAATTTATTCAATTACCCCTATTCAATTGTCTGCAATGACGTGAAACTGACCTTGTTTGAAACGACATCCAGGTATCGCGAGCGCGTATTGGGTCATGCCTGTTACTGCTTTGCACCAGCACATGTGGGCAGCGTGACACATCGATACAACCCACTGACCTTTATTTCAAACGATCGCCTTATCCGCATGGCGGACATTCAGCGGATTGGGCAAATTTTTATTCCTGACAATGACAAAAATCCATTTTGGCCGCAGACCAGTCGTGATTTGTTCAAAGCATTGACCTTGTATTTATTGGATACGCCAGAGCGTCCGACCACGTTAGGTGAAATCAATCGTTTGATCAAGCAAAGCAATTTTGACGGATGGCTTAAACACACGCTGGACAACACCACGCATTATGATCCTGAGTTTTACCGGAACGGGTATTCATACATCAATACGGAACAGGAGACCCGCAATAACATTCGGATATCCTTTGCGGGTCATTTTGGGTTATTTGACGATCCGATTATTGATGCCGCCACCAGTGCATCTGATTTTGATTTCGGTGATTTACGGCGTAAAAAAATCACTATTTATGTCGGCTTCACAGACGAGGATATGCATCGTTTATCGCCCTTGCTCACCCTTTTTTGGCAACAACTATTGTCTCGGATGATACAAGCCATACCCGACAAGGTGGAGGAGCCGTATCCGTTGCTGTGTTTGGTGGATGAATTTTCATCGTTAGGCCGAATTGAAAGCCTTCGACGGTCATTAAAATTGTTTCGTGAGTACCGCGTACGGTGCGTGTTGATGTTCCAATATATCGCGCAAACCTATGAAAAATACTCACACGATGAGGCGCGAGCGTTTGTGAACATTAAAACAAAAGTAGCCTATACCACAGAAGATATTCAAGACGCTGAATTCATCAGTAAAATGCTGGGCACGCGAACCCAGCGCGTGGTGACGCACTCGATTTCAAATCAAAGCCACGGCGCGAGCAATAGCAAAAACACGAGCTATCAAGCCATTCCCTTGTTACGGCCCGATGAAATCATGAAGTTGTCGCCCAAATTGTCGTTGATTATTCGTTCAGGCTCGGCCCCCATCAAAGCGGGGCAATTCATTTGGTACAAAGAGCGCGTGATGAAGCGGTTAGCAGAAGGTCAATCGAGTGTGCCAACCCAATCGCCGAAACAAGTTCCTTTTGAGCATGCGCCAGTGAAGACTGAAAAAAAGAAAACACGCCGTAAAACATACGTCGAGGGAAAACCGCCGCGCGACAAAGCAGAGGGCGAACCGACAGCGGCCATTGAAACATTAGAAGAATCCGATAAATCGTTTGTATGGTCAGGAGAGGAGTAGGCGCATTCCCATGCAGACTCAATGATATTTTAAACCGTTTATAAGCCAAGGAGGCTACCCACATTCATCAACCTTGAAATCCAGGAGTTACCATGGAAGCCATCATGCAAAACCGTCGTGAGTCGTCCGTCTATCGTGTTTATCACGATGAGAATTGCCATCATGAACAAAGAGACCGTTTTTTCCAGCAGGAACGGTTGTGTCAGTACGCCCCTTATCTTGATCAAACCGAGCAATCATTTTTATCATCTGACGCGTGTCGACAACTCATCAGCCACTTGATTTGGCCGCGACTCGTCGTAATTCGAGTGAAGTCTGTGTTGGTGGCATTGATGCCGTTGATGAATCTGACAGACGAAGGAACATTTGGTGTTTGTTTGCATGGGGTATCGTCTGTTCTAAGCCCGCTTGGGTGGGTGTTGCATGGGTTACGGTTGCTCATCAATACGCTTCAGTTATTGCAACTGGCCATCCCTGATGGGTGGATAAGTGATGTGGAAAAAGAAGTAGATTGGCCTACGCGAGTAGGGGCGCATGTTCAGCATCACGGCGTTGCGATGGGGAATGATTTGATTTGGGCATTGGCGGCAATCGCACCCACCAGTCTCCGATTTACCTGTGCTTTTTTGGTGGTTGATGTCCTGTGGTTGTCAGGGCGTGCGTGGTTTGAAATGGAGCGCTTGAAAGGCTTGTGTGATGCGTTTGACGTAACAATAGATAATCCGAAACTCCGCGAGTTGACGAAAGCGCTAGCGCAAGAACAGCGGAAATACATTTTAAATTTAGTCAATCTATTGAGCATCAGCGCTATTGCCATCCTGAAAAACTTTGTTCTTCCCAGCGTGCTTCCGGTCTTGGCCGTGAATCCATGGTTGCTCTTCGCACTGAGTCTGTTATCGCTGGTCATCACGATTGCAAGTCATTTGCTCGGGAAAGCCTTAGCGGCACAAAATCCGTGCTCTGCGCATGATGAAACAGACAGGACAAGCCTTTCAATCCGCAGGACTAGCCCTCTGTCTTTCTTTGGTGACTTACAGCCATTGAACGAGGAAGACCTTTGCCAACCCACGAACGCCACGTGCGCATCATAGGATTTTAACATGACCCCAGAACTCACCCTTTTCATTTCAGTAGCAGGCATTGTCTATTCCGTTACCGCAGCTGTTTACAGCGTATCTGGCGCCGAAATCAAATCAATGGATTCAGTTTACCGACAAGCATTTGATGATTTTTTTGTGTTACTCAATGCAGGGATATCCATTGTTGCGTGGCTTTTATTCTTAAGCACGGCAGGCACGACCACGCCGTTGGTGGCTGGATTGTTTATCCTGGCAGAGGCTGTGTTTATTCTCAAAGAACTGATCAATCTGGCCTTGTTTTTCTGGTACGAAACGCCATCGATCAATCGTGATACCCGCCCTGATATTCAGCGTCATCAAGCACGCCTGGCCATTGAGGTTGAGGCCCATGAAAAGAGGGCGTGGGTGGGTTTGGTGTCCGCTATAGGGCTGACCGGTATTATTGCAGGATGGTGTATGGTGCCTGAAAGTCTCATTGTGGGCGGATTGTCGCTCATTGCGATGGGGCTTATCTATTGGGAAAGACATGATGCCATTGAGCGGATTGAGGCAGAGATGGCAGCGGCGTTACATGCGGTTGTTGACGAAATAACACCTTGGTGGATGAATGGGAATGAATCGACGGTGCAAGTTGATTTAATGGCATCGAATGAGGGATTAGGTGATATGGATCGATGCGAGGATTGGCATCATAGAGATACACCTGTTTCAGGGCGAGCCAGCCAAGAGGGGCTGTTTAGTAGGAAATCGGATTATAGGCGAGCGGAAAACGATCCATGCACGTCAGGCAATCAGAGGAATCATCAATCTGCCATGATGGGGTAAATGATGATAGGCCGGTATTCTGACGAAAAGGACCATTTGGTGCTTTATTTTTGATCTTCAATGGGTTTTATAAACTAGCGCATGAGGTGTACGTATGAAAAATGGCAAGAATCGATGTCCTGATTGTAAAAAAGTTATGATCAGGCATAAGCGGATGAAGGATTTTTGGTGGGGTTGTTCTGGCCCACGTTGCAACGTTAATGCTCTTGATTGCAAAGGAAAGCCAGAATTTATAAAAAAAGAGCGCATGTTGGAAGCAGATTTTCTGAGCCAACTTGACTTCATTAAGTGGGAAATAAAAGATCTACGAGCACAGATACTGATAAGAATAATTCAAAAGAAAGGGAGCCTTAGCGTACTTTCTGAAAAACATAGGTCAATGTATTATTGCTTAGTGGAACCAATAAGGGCCTCTATTTCATTCACGAAGTGCTGCCGATGCAATTACACTCTGGATGTTGCGGAATCCCTTGGCTTAGGAAATGACCAGTATTTGTGTGATTATTGTTGGTGAATAGCTTGGCTATCCCGCTACCTCTAACGCTTAATGCCACGTTTTTTACTATTCTCAATTCGACGTCGAACAGCCTCATCAATTTGAGGCACATCACGCTTCAATCGAGCCGTAAGCTTTTTATCCCTGGATATTTCATTGGCCAAAACCAGCAGTCTCTTGCCCAGTTCCTCTTTACCATATCCCCCCGCTGATTGCATGCGTTCCTTTGAAAGCGCTTCGTACTGCGCCAGAATGGGGTATTCTTTTTTCAAGGCTTCAAAGGCCGCGATTTGCGTTTGTTCATCAGGCATCGTTAAGGTTCCTTGTTTTTGGATCAAGAGTTTTTCAAAACTCATTTTCAAGCGTGCTTTCTCAAGCGCATCCGGATCAAGTTTGATTGATTTAAGCTCGGGAACCTCGGGCCCCGTAACCAATGAAAGGGTGGCCCCATCGTCATGGAATGGGTGAGCTTTTTCAGCGATAAGCATTTGTTTGTCGCGTGTTAGATCGTTTGTGACCACATAAACAGCTGTGGGCTTGATGCCTATGGTATTCAAGTGCTTGTGCAATGCTGAATAATCGCCAGAACGACTATACACAACGGTGGCCTTTGGTTTCTTTGCAGCAGTCAGTTTTGCATGCATCAAGTTGCTCGTGATATACAGTGTATTCCCTTCCCCTCGTTGCGCGATACACGCGCCTTCCTGAGGCGTGGCGCTGATTCTCTCGCCTAGAATACTTCGTCCATCAGATGCCAATGCAAGAATAATCTCACCACAAAGCAATCCTTTTTCGTTATGGCGAGGCAGCATGAGGGCCGGTACAGACTGTCCTTTGTAATCAACCTGGGCCAAAACACGAATATCGCTTATATCAACAGCAAGCCTGTGCTCTCTGAAATACGTTTCAGCCATTTCGTCCGTAATCGGGGTACCTGTTTCATAAAGGCTCATGCTTTGTTTCACACCGGCTTCAAAGGTTTGTGATAATGCATCACGACCTTGTTCAACCAAGATATCGTTCCAATCTGTCTTCGTTTTATTAGGCAACATTGGTGGGTACACAATGCGTGCATCAAGGCCTTCGTAGCGCAGGGTGTGACAGGCTTTTTCTGTGGTCATGCGGGCTGCTGATGTGGCACCATCGTTATCAGCCGCAATGATGACACGTTCTGGCGCATACGTTTTAATCACGTCTGCCATGTTAGCAATGTTGCTCACGCTGAATGAAGTCAGTACGGTTGCATGCTTGTCTAAACTGGCAATGGACGCGGCCGTTTCTGGGCCCTCGGCAATATATAATGTCACGCCAGGCGTACCCACTTGTATCACGCCAGGCGCACCCTTGTTGCTGCCCTTGGTTAATTTAGCATCCTTTAAGAAGGTGTTTTTCCCCGCCGTTTTTTCATCCAAATAAATCCGTTGGACGCTCACTACAACACCCTCTGCATTGCGCGCTGCAATCACCGCCGCCGGGATTTTATTCGGCCGCTCAACCCGAACGCCTTCAGCATCAAAATCAACCCATGCGGCCCCTTTAGGCCAATAACGAATCTCCATGCCATCCAAACTCGCCACCTGTCGATGTTCTGAAAAATAGCGCGCCGCCAGCGTCCCACCAACCGCCAATGTGCCATCCCAAATGCTTTGGGCCGATAGAATTCCATTGTTGCGTTTTTGCACTGAGTTCATATCAATGGATTCAGGTGCTTCCCGTTTAATTCTAATGGGATTGGCATCGAATTTCGCGTCATGTTCCGATAACCCAGCAAGGGACGCGCCATAGGCCAAGGCATCCGGGAAAGACAGGTTCAAATATTTTTGTATCGCACCCAATGGGGTGCCACCCACTTCTTCTGTGAACGAATACCATTTGCCTGCATCTGTTCCTTTGGTGGAAACGATCAAACCGCCTGGATAGCGTAAATGACTTGCGTTATGTTCTTTCGGTTCACCTAAAATGGCCGTGTACGTTTCAACAGGGTACTGCATTAAGGCCTGCGTTATTCGGTCAATATCCCACAGGGGTTGTTTCAACGAAGACGCCGCGTGGGGGAGGAGGGTCGTTAATAGGGCTTGTCGCTCATCGAATTGCACGTCTTTTTTAAGCGTATCAAACGAAATATTGTAATCAAACAACAAATGATAGCCCGCTTTATTAGCCAACATCTCACGCGCCAACTCGGCGCGATTATCGGGTGTGGCCGACAAATAACGCAAAACCATTTGGTGACTGGTGTGTTGATGGGCTTCGCGTTGCAAAGTGGTAACGTTTAAATTGACGCCCGTTAAGTCTTTGGTGAGCAAATCAAGGTTCACGCCGCTTTGCAGTAATGTAAAAGCCGACTCGTTGCGCTGGAGACGCAATTGCTTCGCTTGCGAGCCAAGGCCACGCGTATCAATCTTCAATTGCTGAAGCGTCTTCACCTGCCCCCAAACCTTGCCCGCCTCAACCTTTTTATCTTGGTAATCCAGGGCCGCACGAATGAGTGATTTCATCTCTTGATTCGGCGCATCTTTAACACGCTTCAAGTAAGCAAAGTGCGCGGCACGTTCTTTAACGTCTTGGTACAAACCATAAACGGCAAGCCCTGCCTGGAAGCTCTTTAAATTGTCATAAATGTGTTTAGCCATGTGCAATTTCAGCGTGTCACGTGTTTCAACACGGTATCGATTGAGGTAATCGACCTGTAGAGATTGTTGGTACAGTTTAACAGTGTCCACTTTTTCTAACGACAATGCGGCAACGTGTTTAAACGGGTTTTTCATGATGTCGTGCGCGAGCAATGAACGCGCCCAGGTCATGCCTTGTGCCTGCTTAAATCCTTTGTTTTTGTTAGGCGATTGTTTGTTCGACCGAACAATGGCTTTTTGCCACTGTTGATAGGCAGCGCTGGAAGCCACTTTATAGCGGCGAACCTGTTGAATACTCTGCTTGTATTCAACGGACGATTGAGCCAGATTTAAGCGGCGTTCATAGAACCAGTTTTCTAAATTAACACTTTTCCATCCATCCGGCAGGAACTCATCCAGAAAGATGCCATAGCGCTTTGGATTGGCTTTAATGTGATGCGCGGCTGCTTGTTTGGAAAGATTTCCTTGTATGTGGCTACTGGGGGATTTTTCAGAAAATGCCTGCACAAAACGCCTGTCCTCATCTTTTTGTGCGTGTTTTTCCAGACGATCATGTTTAATTTCAAAATGTTCTGTTATGGCTTGAACTAGAGGGGCTTTTATCAATTCGGCAGCCAATTTATCACGTGTCGTGCTGAGCTCGTATAACACTTTTTTGTCATCGTCATTCGCATCAAACGGGTTGCTTAAACGCATTCCAACGTCATAATCCAATGTTTTATACCGCATCGCAATGTTAATCAATGCACGATGTTCTACGCCAAATACTTCAATCGCTGTATCACGACGATGATTATCCGCACAATGCTCCAGCTCTCGCAAAAATGCATTTCGAGCAGGCGGGTCTTC
This sequence comes from Legionella genomosp. 1, assembly GCA_945862275.1. GTDB lineage: Bacteria > Pseudomonadota > Gammaproteobacteria > Legionellales > Legionellaceae > DDPF01. The sequence goes on from CAMAYA010000011.1 coordinate 7,551, forward strand.
AATCAAATGGCAAACATGACCGTAATGCGTTTTCATGCCGTCAATCACTTGGAACGCCGAGACAGGGTTATGAATGGGTGATGCGTCGTGTGCGTCCACTAGCGATTTAACATGAAGGTAGCGCGCATAAAACAGTGCCGCTGACTCTATTTTTTCAGAACCGATTCGATTTCTCTCGACCGCGATGGTGTATTGGTCTGGGTTGGCTTTGATCGTTGAGGCAATCAGGCCATTACGCAATTGCAGGGCATATACTTCACGTTGGCACGCATCTTTTTCAGCACCGTCCAACGCCTTGAGCGAATCCAGTTTGACCGCCACATCCACCCGATTATCACTGAATTCAGCGACCATCACCGCATCTTGACGACGTTTTCGAATCACTTCCTCATCCAACGTGTAAGCAGACTCCCCCCGTTCAATGGCCGTCTGGACATTAAACAAAAAGCCAACTGCATCGACTACACGCGCTTTCGCTTTTTGAATAAACCCAGTTGCCTTCACCGCCATTTCATCTACGTCAAACCCACGCCGTTGTGCATAGGCGACCGGGAAATCATACAAAATATCATTGAGTCCGTGACGACTGACCGATTCTTTTAAATGCGCCATATTCGTGAATGAAGCGCGCGAGGCATGCAAGTTCAAACTGAGTTTATGCCGTGTGGATGCTACCAAGAATTTGTGCCTGTCCCAGCCTTGGCCATCAATCAGGACATTCATATGCTTGCCCGTATAGCCTTGCAATTTATGAACCGTGGCAGCATACCCGTATTTAAATTGTTTGAATTTATGCAAATCAATATGAACCGTGTTTCCGCTGTCTAGTTTCACGGTCATGAAACCTTTATCCAATGACAGAACGGTTGCAAAATCACCGTTTTTAACACCCGTCTTGTAATCATTTTTCGTAAAGAGAAGGCGCTCACCTGTGGCAATTTGAATGGTCCCTTGCTCACATGAAACAGAGATGCCAGAACCAATCAAACCACTCGATAACAGTGATTCTCGTGCCATGACATTTAATGCATCCACTGTTTCATTTTTAAAGGCTGCTATCATACAATCTTTGAGTGATACATCCGGTTTGTCATGATGCATAGAATGCCATCGGTCAATGGTATTGGACATCGCCATTGCATCGGTTTCATATAAATTCACACAGCCATTCTTCTCGTATAAATCAAACCCATCGGCCGTTTGATTGGTTTCAAATAAAATCGTGGCGTCTCGCATCCATTCCTGTTCTTGACGAATAATCGTATCTAAATAAACCGCGCCAATTTCCTCAACCATTGCACGTTGTGGCGCACCCCGTCCTACGGGTTGTGTTTGTTCAATATCACCAACCCCTGCCATTTTTGCACCCGATTTGCGAGCAATAGCCATAACAGCATGCATGTCATCCAGAGACGTCATGCCCATTTCATCCATGACTAAAATCGTTTTGTCATCAACAATCATTTGACCATTTTCAACCGCGCGTAAAAACGAATAAATGGTTTTTGATGCAATGCCCGTATCGGATTCCAAGCCAGAAACAGCCTTTCCTGACATCGATAAACCAATCACATTAAAGCCCGCATTATCCCAAACGGATTTTGCCGCTTTCAACATATAAGTTTTACCGGTTCCTGCATAACCACACACAACAGATACATTGCTTCCGCAAGTAATATGCAACAATGCACGTTGTTGCGCTTCATTTAATCCAAACGTTTCACTGACTTTAATGACATTGTTTTTAGATACATTGAATGTGTTTTTCTGCGATAGGTGATGAACGGATTGCAAAAGTTCGCGCTCTAAATCAAATGACTGCCGTCCAACATAGTGTTGACGACCATCTTCGCCTAATCCCAATGAATAGATCGAATCATTTGAAATGATTTCGTTATATATGCGTTCACGTTCTGAAGGAGAGTCAATGGAATCACGCAATTTAGATTTTAACGATCGCGCATTAAAAATGGAATCATCGACTTGTATGGAAATTATTAATTTTTCAAGGATTGGATCGAGTGAATTATCAATATGAACCTGAGTCGAATAGTGATTATCCTGAATGCCTTGTCTGCGCAGTTCATCATGAATGGTTTTTTCATTGAACGTTCGATTCTCTTGTAGAATCTTTTCAGAAAGAATGCTGGGATTTTGTAGAATAGAATCCGCGTTTAATTTTTTGATTATTTCATTTTCTTTTATTTTTCGATCTCTAATGTCATTGTCAAATAGGTGATTAAATTTTCCTATTTTAACTGTTGGCTCTAAATCGATACCACGAGCCCGGTTACTTCGGTGATCAATTCGTTCATCAATACCAATGGTCTTCATTTTTTGATTAGCAGCAATGGCCCATGCTTCACGAATTCGATTGACCTCATTGGCCAATACGGTAGGAGATACCCGTATTTTTTTACTAAATACATTCTCCGTTAATGATCGAAGTGGCATCAGGAGATGCGCATGATGATTGTTGTCATCCCAATGAATGGCTACATCACAAAATATGCCATTAATCGCAATGTTGGATTTCACAAAATCATCCACTAACTCAATGGCTTGTTCTTTCGTTAATGAATTGGGTATAGCGATGTCATCGTGAAAATAAAGCTGTGAGTCAACGCGCTTCTCCGAAAACTCAATTTGATTCCAGGCGTATGTTGAAAACAACACACCCGTTTCATCAGCGTGTTTACCCCCATTACCATCATCTATTTTTTTATTCCGTAGTTCGCGTGCCCAAACAGGTGAATCGTCCGGTAAAAAAGTATTGGTATAGATAACGTCTATTTTGTCACTAAAGTCATTTGTCTCGCCTGTTCTATCACACGTTCTTTTCTCTCCACGAATATAGGCCGCCGCAAAAACCGCGTTTTTACCGGCTGTTCGCTTTCCTATGCTTCGATGGTAGTGATAGATGGCCATGGGTTATTTTTTGATTACCGGTTGTTTTGGTTCAATGCCGTTTGGCATAAGTCATAATTTACCATAAAGCACAACGTTTGCGAAGCAACGTATAAGTGCGCACTCTGGTGATGGTCGGAATCGCTTCGCTCTTGTTTTGAAACGCTTGACAAGAATCCATCCTAATACTAATATGTGGTATATAACTAAATGGGTGATTCGATATGAAAACTAATAAGCCAGTGAAAGCAGACAAAAAAGAAAAGCTACTTGAGCGTCTGAAAGATATTCAATCTAAAATTGACGAACTCGAAAATCAACGTTCAGCAAAAATAATTAAACTAGCTAAGAAATTTAATTTATTTGATTTGTCTGACAAAACCATTGCGTCAGAATTTTCATTAATAAAAGCAAAATATGCGTCTGTTTCAAATGATGATGAATCTGTTGATAAGACTAAAAAAAACTAAATCAACTCAAAGCACGTCTGTTAGATAAGATTAGTATAGGGAAAATTAATTTAAGAAAGTCTGAGTCAAGGCGTAAATTCTTTAATGGGCTTTACGCCGAGTACACCGGAATCATAATAAATAATAATGGGTACATTGATTCGCATGAATTTAATAGGGTACTAGACGAATTGAACAGATGTCTTGATGATGATTTAGATATGGAACATCATTTTTATTCAATAGGTAAATGGTTCCTTGAGATGAATAAGAATGACAACAGTACATTAGTTTTGATTAAAAATGTATTGGGAGAACAATGGGAATCCATTCGTTTTCAAAATTTAGTTCGATTAGGAGCTGATATTGAAAATGCTAATCTTGCATCATTGCCCAGAGCAACATTAGTTGGTGGATTGCTATACCAAAAAGAAAAAATGGCGTTACAGAATTAGGACTAACATTAACGGAGTAAAAAAATGGACTACTCACTGGCAGTTAATGACAATGATATTAATGATTTAAAATCACAAATTGATGCACAAAGAAAAGTTCATGAATATGCCAAATTAAAAAAAGATTTGTTTGATATTACATACCAGGCGACCCACGCGTTAACCGAATTTGATGGTGGAATGCAACAGGTAGACATGGAAAAATCGTTAAAAACAAAACGAACCACGTCCTATTTTTCTGAAATATTTATTAGTAGAATTCTGAAGATGTGTAACATTCGGCCCATTGCTGGAAATATGATTGCGATTAGCCTAGCCATTGTTGGACTGGTGTTTTTGTTGACTTGTTTAAACAACCCCGAATTAAAAACATTAAAAATATATTTGGCTTATTTCATCGAAATAGCAGCCGCAGTTCAAATATTAAAATCAGCGAGTCGTAGTATTGTATTGCCATTGGTTGCAACCATTGTGGGATCAACCATATCGAATCAATTGATAGGACATCAATTATTTTTAAACCAACCGTCATTGTTTTTTCAAGCCATGATGGTCACAGGATTAATAGGGATTGCTATTTCTGTTTTTTCAATTGACTAATCATGAAATTGGTGATATTTTTAATTTTTTCCTTTAGTTTAAATGTCTTATGAAAAAATTTGTTATACTTTTAGCTTTTATCCCGTTAATTAGCTTTGCAAAAAATGGATCCAATACATATGAATTAAAGGATGAGGCGCTTGAAATTTTTGAGCGTGGATGTATAAATGATAAAGATTCTTTTACTCGAAACCACAATTGCAAGCTTGCTGAAATGCAAAGGAAAAAGAATAATATTGTTAGTAGATATTGAGCATAATAGAACGTGATTTTTATTACGGATGAAATATATGGATCTTTTAGACAAGGTTGTTTCACTCGAAGAAAGTGCCTCCGAATTTGGCTTTCGATGGGAAACTGCCGACCAAATCATGCACCAGATTCAAAGCGAATGCGAGGAAGTCAAAGAACATCTTCACCATGGTTTGTTTCAAGATGATAAAATAGCATTGCAAGAAGAGATTGGCGATTTACTACATGCTGTTTTTTCACTATGTGTTTTCGCAGGTTTTAGCCCACGGGTTACGCTAGGGCAATCGTTAACAAAATTTGAACGTCGATTGCGCGCAGTGAAATTGGTTGCAGAGGAGCGTGGGTTTGAAAATTTAGATGGGAAATCGTTTGATGAGTTAATGCTCATATGATATGGAACCGAGCTAAAGATTTAGTAGGTTAATACTGTAGACCAATGATAATCACAATATTGACAGTACTCTTTTTTAGGTGTACTATTAAAAATAAAAAGGTTTGTTGTGATTACTGAGATTCTAATTTCAAGGCAAGCATTAAAAGATCTAAAACGAACGGCTCAATATCTTCAGGAAAAATTCCGCGCGTGGTTAGTTGCAGTGAATAAATCGGGATTAGAAGAAACTAGAAAGCGTTCCGGTTGGCACGATGAGCCTTTACATGGAGATAGAAAAGGACAGCGATCGATTCGTTTAAACAAACAATGGCGTGCAATATACATTCTCAAAAAAAATGGCCAAATTGAATTTGTTGAGGTCACGGAGGTAATGCCACATGAATACTAAATCAAATGATTCTCTGAATGCCCTAGATGAAACGAAAGACACTTGGGATAAAATGACTTTTGGTGGATTGATTCACTCATTAAGAATGAGCGATGAAATATCGCAAGTTGTGCTCGCAAAAAAACTGGGAGTCTCTAAGCAATTTCTTAGTGATGTGGAACATAATAGGAAGGATGTTGGAATAAGTTTTGCTAAAAAAATTGCGGAGGCATTGGATTATTCAATAGAGCCATTGATTGAATTACTCATAAGAGATCAATTAAGGCGTCAGCATTTGAACTATATCGTTGATCTTAGAAAAGTAGCTTAATC
>CAMAYA010000012.1 GCA_945862275.1 Legionella genomosp. 1
GTTATTCGAATCATATGTGGGTTCAACGCTCATGGGGTGTCCTTGTGATCGTTCGGGCGTGGCTAAATTGATAGGCATTATAGCATTGTTTCTATGGGGCATTCACCCCATTTTTTCACGAATGGATGTTTCACGTGAAACATCCATTATCTATCGAAAACACCGCAGCCTGTTGCGGGTCAGTGTAGGTATTCAGCAAATGTTGATGATCAATCGCCGTCAGAAAAAACTGGCCTTTCACCTGACTTAAACAATTAAAAAAACGTTCTAAATGCTTGGCATCCAGTTCTGCTGCAATATCATCAAATAGGTAGACACAGGGTTTCGGTAGCAAATGCGCTTGTGCCAAGCGCAGCGCGATTAAAATTATTTTTTGTTGCCCGCGAGATAGTGATTGCTTGCCGCACATAGGGCCTGCATCAAATAAAATATCGGCGTGATGCGCACCTGAATGAGTGTATTGCGCCTGGGTATCGCTGGCAAATTGCTCCAATAGAATATTGGACAGGTCTTTACCACTCCCTTTTTTATCCCAGCCTTTATAATAGCGTATCGCACAGGAGGTATCGGTTAACTGCGATACAAAAATCTGGAACACATGAGACCACTCTTTAAAATAGTCGGCTCGCATCCGGTCCAGCTCAAGGGCCCGTTCAATCAGCATGGTGTTCCAAGGAAGACAGTGTTGTAAGTTTGCTTTTTGACGTAATAGCGCATTGCGTTGTTTAACAATACGCCGGTAATCTTTCCAAACCGACAAATACGATGGTTCCACGTGAAACAATCCCCAATCGAGCAGGCTGCGTCGAACCGATGGCCCCTCGTCCATGATCTGAAAAATGTCTTGGTAAAAAGCTTGGCAGGGTAAAAAATGCGCCAAATCACTGCTGCGTTGGCAGGGCTGTTGATTTAATTTAACCTGTGTTGGAAGGATCGTGGATTTTTGAATGCTGATGGTATCTTGGTCATGCGTCCGCGCAAAGACGGTCAATGCTGATTCGCCACGACAAATCAAGGAAGCGATTTCACGGGTACAAAACGAGTGACCCGTGCCGAGTAGATAGATGGCTTCCAAAAGAGATGTTTTACCACTGCCGTTTGCGCCATAAAATACATTGTAACGCGGGTGAAGTGTCAGTTGTGCTGATGCAATATTTCGAACGTGGTGCACATTTAATTGGGCTAAGCTCATATTTTCATAGGCATGATAATATACTGGTAGCCGTCATCACGCATCAATTCAACCAGAATACTGCTGTCTGTATTGGAGAAGGATAAACGCACCAGGCCTTCAGACAGATGGTTGAGGACATCTAGCAAATAACTAGCATTGATGCCGATGGTCATTTCATCGCCCTGCGTTTCAGCCGGCACGGACTCGATGGCTTCTTCCTGTTCTTGATTGTTGGCAATCAATGTGAGTTGCTGTGGTTGAATATGCAGTACCACGGCTCGCAATTTTTCATTGGCCAGGATGATGATTCGGGATAAGGCGCGTTTTAATAAATCCCGATCAATGATCACTTGCTTGTCTTGATCTTTGGGTATGGCGCGTAAATAGGGTGGAAAACGTGCTTCAATCAATTTAGATGAAAACGTGTATTGTTCCGTTATCAGTTTAAAATGATTTTTACCGGCAGCAACAAGAATCTGTTCATCCGCGACATTATTCAGTAAACGTAAAATTTCTTGAACCCCCTTTCGAGGCAGCAGCAATCGATGGTGTTGATTTCCGAGCGGACAGGGCAGGCGACAAATGGCCATGCGATGCCCATCCGTTGCAACGGCCACGATTGATTGAGCGTCAATTTCAATCAGCATGCCGTTTAAAAAAACACGAACATCTTGTTGGGACATTGCGAAATGGGTCGATTGCAATAAATGAATAAAAGCCATTCGGTTCACGGAAAATTCAACCTCGTTGACTTCGTCTTGGCTGATGGGGTAGTCATCTGCCGGCAAGGTAGTCAATTTAAATTGGCTGCGTCCTTGCTTAATCGAGACCACGCCGGATTTAAATGAAATGATGGGGTGGGCATCATCCTCAAGAGAGCGAATAATGTCGATCATTTTTTTGACGGGTATGGTAATGACGCCTTCGTTTTTCTGCGTGATGCATGGAATTCGACACGTGATTTCAATTTCTAAATCAGTCGCTGTAAGGCACAATTGGTTGTCGACCAGTCTTAATAAGATATTCGAGAGGATCGTGAGCGACTGTTTTTTATCAACCGCCCCCGCAACGGTCAACAGCGGGGTTAATAATTGTTGTTTGCTAATGGTTAATTCAAACATGTCCGCTCCTTAAGACGATAATGTGCGCATCAAATTCTTATAATCTTCTGCAAAATCATGCGCCTCTAACACCAACTCTTTTACTTTCCGACAGGCATGAATCACGGTTGTGTGATCACGCCCACCAAAATGATCGCCAATTTCAGGCAAGCTGTGGTTGGTCAGTTCCTTCGCAAGCGCCATCGCCATTTGACGGGGTCTTGCGATAGAACGGCTGCGGCGTTTGGACAATAAATCAGCCACTTTTACTTTATAATATTCAGCCACCGTTTTTTGAATATTATCGATGGTAACCAATCGATCTTGCAAGGCTAGCAGATCGCGGAGCGCCTCATTCACGAAATCAATGGTAATTGGTTTGCCTGTAAAATGAGCATTGGCAATCACGCGACGCAACGCGCCCTCTAGCTCACGCACATTCGAACGGATTCGTTTGGCAATAAAAAAAGCCACCTCATAAGGCAAATCAACATTCGACAATTCCGCTTTGCTGATTAAAATGGCCACACGGGTTTCTAATTCAGGTGGTTCCACTGCAACCGTGAGTCCCCAGCCAAATCGAGATTTCAGGCGCTCTTCAACGCCTTCTATTTCTTTCGGATAGCGGTCACTGGTTAAAATAATTTGCTGCTGGCCTTCCAGTAATGCATTGAAAGTATGAAAAAACTCTTCCTGCGAGCGATCTTTTCCGGCAAAAAATTGGATGTCATCAATAAGCAAGGCATTGAGTGAACGATAAAATCGTTTAAATTCATTCATTGAATTCGTTTGCAGCGCGCGGACCATGTCTGCCACAAACCGTTCAGAATGCAGGTAAAGCACTTTGGCTTCTGGATTATTTTTCAAAATGGCGTTGCCAACGGCATGCATCAAATGCGTTTTCCCCAAACCAACCCCACCATAAATAAACAAGGGGTTATAGGCATCTCCTGGGCACTCTCCGACTTGAAACGCGGCCGCACTGGCCAAGTCATTTGACTTGCCTCGGACAAAACTATCAAACACAAATTTCTTATTCAAATAGCTGTTTTTATAATGATCGGCCGTTTTTTTCGGCGACACTTTGACTTGCGTCGCCATGCGTTTCTCTTCGGAAACCGAACTGTTGGTGACCACCAGTGGTGCGGCCTTGCTACCTATTTCGATACTCACCAATTTGATTTCATCGGCACTGACTTGACCCACCAGTTCCACGATGCGTGGGTAAAAATTTTTCTGAACCCAATCCACGACAAAACGATTGGGCGCCAGTAAAACCAACGTCGAATCGACTGTTTCTGCCTGTAACGGCCGCAACCAAGTATTAAATTGTTGAGCGGGATACTCTTCTTGCAAAAGCCCCAAACACTTCTGCCAGACAGTTGCAGACACAGATGACTCCTCAAAATTGGATAGGTAAATCCTACGCATTCATTATACCCAAAAAAAGGCTATTGCGGAGATTTAAATGATGTGACCACTCGGTTTCTGCCGGAGCGCTTGGCTTTATACAATGCCTTATCCGCTTCTAAAATAATGCTGGCGGCATCCTTCGTGCCGTCAAAAAAAGAAATGCCTGCGCTAAATGTGGCAAAAAAATCAATATTATCAATTGTAAAGCAGCATTGAGAAAATTGGTGGCGCAGATCTTTACCTATTTTTTGGCTATCCAATATGTCGGCGCCGGGCAATATGAGAGCAAATTCCTCTCCACCATATCGACCGACAATATCTTGATTTCGCAAGTGAATTCAAAAAAATTCAGCCAATTTTTTTATCACAAGCTCACCGGATGGATGACCATACGCGTCATTTATTTTTTTAAAAAGGTCAATGTCGGCGGGGAGTTCAATCTCTACTGTATTGATTATAGTTCATATTTAAAACAATGGATCGCTAGATTTGCCCCTGCCACGTGTTGTATGTAAAAATCAACGTATTGATACATTTTGGAAGCAGAACAACACCATGCTGATTGATCGTGCCGGTTACCGGTTAAATGTGGGCATTGTTTTAACCAATGAAGCTGGCCGCGTGTTTTGGGGCAAACGCCAGGGCCATGATGCCTGGCAATTTCCACAAGGGGGGCTGGCGGCGGGTGAAACGCCAATGGAAGCCATGTTTCGAGAGTTGCATGAAGAAGTGGGCTTAGAGAAACAGGATGTCGAAGTGTTAGGGGTCACTAAGCGATGGCTTAAATACCGTCTGCCGAAACAATACCTTCGGCATGGCGCACTGCCGCTGGTTATTGGTCAGAAACAAAAGTGGTATCTATTGCGATTGGTTGCCAGTGAGCAAAAAATTCGGCTGGATTTATATGACTCGCCTGAATTTGACAGTTGGCGCTGGATAGACTATCAAGAGCCACAGGAACAGGTTATTTTTTTCAAAAAACAAGTGTATGTTCAAGCATTAAAGGAGTTGGAACATTTGCTGAAAAAACGCCGTTCTCTTTTTGGTGCGCGGCGAAAACGGGGTAATCATGGGTTTTAGATGCTAAAAACGCTAAAAAGAATCGTCCAAGAAGTGACCACGGCAGGGCACTTGGCTGACGCGCTGGTTATTTTGGTGCAACGTGTACGTCACGCGGTGGATGCCGATGCCGTGTCTGTTTATCTGATTGACAATAAGCACGCTCAATACGTCTTGGTGGCCACTCAGGGATTAAATCAGCAAGCGGTGTCGCATGTTCGCATTGCTTTGGATAGCGGTTTAATCGGCTTGGTTGGCCGCCGCGAAGAGCCGTTTAATATTGATAACGCGCACGCGCACCCCGACTCGCATAACAACCCATTGCTGGGCGAAGACCATCTCCATGCGTTTTTAGGCGTCCCCATTATTCAGCATCGAAAATTGTATGGCGTTTTAACCGTTCAGCAAGCAGAAAAACATTGCTTTGATGACGAGGGCGAGGCGTTTTTAATTACCCTGGCCGCTCAATTGGGTGGCATTATCGCACACGCTGAGGCGACCGGTGAGCTCGCTCAACTCACGCGACCCGTAGCGGTCGGTTTGCGTAAGCCAGACGCTGTGCAAATCGCCTTAAGTGGGATTGGCAGTGTGCCGGGCGTTGCCATTGGGCGTGCGGTAGTCGTTTATCCCCAGGCTGATATTGATGCAGTCCCTCGTTATACGGTTGATTTCCCTGAAGAAGAGGTCGCCATCTTTTACGACGCACTGCAGGCCGCACGCGATAACATGCATCGCCTGGGCCGGCGCATGAAGGCTTGCGTGGCGGAAGATGAGCATGCATTGTTTGATGTGTACTTGCATATTCTAGACAAAGACAGCTTGGGCGCTGAAGTGGTTCATGAAATTCGGCAAGAGCGGCTCACGGCCCAAGCCGCGTTGGCTTCCGTCATTAAAAAACACGTGTTGCAATTTGAAGACATGAAAGACGATTATTTACGCGAGCGTGCTAGCGATTTTCGTGACATTGGCCGACGAGTACTTGCACAATTGCAATCCACTCAGCAGGAGGAAATTGACTACCCTGAGCGCACGATTCTAATTGGCGATGAGATCACCGCAGCAGCCCTTGCCGAAGTGCCTGAAGGGCAGTTGGCAGGCGTGGTCTCTGCAAAGGGCTCACACAACTCTCACGTGGCCATTCTTGCGCGCGCAATGGGTGTGCCCACCATCATGGGCGTGCGTGGCTTAAAAACAGAGCAGCTATCACGCCGAGCCATGATTGTCGATGGCTATTATGGGCATGTGTTTATTTCGCCATCCAAAGCATTGCTGGCTGAATACAAGCAGTTGGTGCAAGAAGAAGATGACCTGAACCAGCGTTTGGTGAGTTTACGCGACAAACCGGCCGAAACCACGGATAAACATCGCGTCTCACTGCAGGTGAATACGGGACTTGCGATGGATTCCGGTTTATCCATGAGCGTGGGCGCCGAAGGGGTCGGTCTCTACCGCTCTGAAGTCCCTTTTATGAGCCGAGACCGGTTTCCTTCGGAAGACGAGCAATACATCATTTACCGCCAAATTCTCAAGGCGTTTGCCCCTAGATGGGTGACCATGCGCACCTTGGATATTGGTGGGGACAAAGTGCTGTCGTATTTCCCGGTTGAAGAAGACAATCCATACTTAGGATGGCGCGGAATTCGGGTCACCCTCGATCACCCTGATGTGTTTTTATTGCAAGTGCGCGCGATGATGCGTGCCAATGAAGGGCTCAATAACCTGCGCATCATGCTGCCGATGATCACCATTTTAAGTGAAGTGGACGAAGCTGTTTATTTGATCAATCAAGCGTATGCCGAATTGCTGGAAGAAGGATGTCAAATCGTCAAGCCGGAATTGGGCGTCATGATTGAAGTGCCTGCTGCTGTGTACCAGGCGAAAGAGTTGGCTAAACGGGTGGACTTCATCTCCGTGGGCAGTAACGATCTGACCCAATATTTACTGGCCGTTGATCGCAATAATGCGCGGGTTGCGGGTCTTTATGATTCGTTGCATCCATCCATGATCCGCACACTGATCAAGGTGGTTGAAGGCGGACACGCGGCAGGGGTCAAGGTCAGTATTTGTGGAGAAATGGCCAATGATCCATTGGCTGTGATTCTACTGCTGGCCATGGGGTTTGACACACTGAGCATGAATTCCACTAGTTTGCCGCGCGTGAAATGGGTCATCCGTAATTTTTCTTTGGCTACTGCCCGTAAAATATTGGCTGATGTGCTTGAATTAGAGCACCCAACTGAGATAAGGCTGCATCTGCAAAAAGCATTGGAGATACAAGGATTAGGCGGGTTAATCCGGGCGAAGAAATCGTAGTTGTCTAAATGAATGCATACCCAGAGGATTCATCATGTTGGTTTTTCCACAAATTAACCCAGTGGCCTTGTCTATTGGCCCCTTGCACATTCATTGGTATGGCCTCATGTATTTGCTGGCTTTTATTAGTGCATGGCTGCTAGCGCATTGGCGCGTAAAACACTATCGATTGGATTGGACGGCAGAACAAATCAGCGACTTGATTTTTTTTGCAGCCCTGGGCGTCATCATCGGTGGCAGACTAGGTTACATGCTGTTTTACAAGACCAGCGAGCTGTTCACGCAACCTTGGATCGTGTTTAAAATATGGGAAGGTGGCATGTCATTCCATGGCGGCTTATTGGGTGTCTTCATCGCTGGCATCTTGTTTGCGCGAAAAGTCAAAAAGCCCTTTTGGCAAGTGGCTGATTTTGCAGTCCCTCTGGTACCTCTAGGGCTCCTGGCGGGACGTGCCGGTAATTTTATCAATGGTGAGCTATGGGGGCGAGTTACCGATGTGCCTTGGGGCATGGTGTTCCCTCAGGTTGATGCACTGCCCCGTCACCCCTCCCAGCTCTATGAATTGGGCTTAGAGGGCATCGTGCTCTTCATTTGCGTTTGGTGGTATGCAGCCCGTCCCCGACCCGCCGGTTGTGTGACCGGTATTTTTTTAATCGCCTATGCGGTGTGCCGTTTCATCATTGAATGCTTTCGTGAGCCGGATCCGCAGCTGGGGTATCTTGCTTTTGACTGGCTAACAATGGGACAATTGCTCTCCATTCCGATGTTACTGGTCGGATTATTTTTATGGTGGACAAGACGACATGCAAACATACCTAAAACTTATTGAGCATATTTTAGAGCACGGTATCGAAAAAAACGACAGAACGGGTACTGGCGTGCTCTCGACATTTGCATATCAAATGCGATTTAACTTGGCCGAAGCGTTCCCGATTGTGACTACAAAAAAGCTACACATGCGCAGCATCATTCATGAATTATTATGGTTCCTGCAAGGTGACACCAACATTGCATACTTGCAGAAACACGGTGTGTCTATTTGGAATGAGTGGGCAGATGAACGGGGCGAGTTGGGTCCTGTCTATGGCCAGCAATGGCGTAGTTGGCCTACCGCAGATGGGCGTAAGGTGGATCAGTTGGCGGATATTATCAGCCAAATCAAAACCAACCCCAATTCACGCCGGCTCATCGTGAGTGCGTGGAATGTGGGCGAACTGGATAAAATGGCGCTGCCACCTTGCCATGCTTTTTTTCAATTTTACGTCGCCAACAACCGCCTTTCTTGCCAATTGTACCAACGTTCTGCTGACGTTTTTCTAGGCGTGCCATTTAACATTGCATCCTACGCACTGCTGACCCACCTGGTGGCACAACAATGTGATTTGGATGTGGGTGAATTCATCTGGACAGGCGGGGATTGTCATTTATACATGAACCACTTGGAGCAAGCACGCACACAAATACAGCGCGCGCCTATGCTACAGCCTCAACTGATCATCAAACAAAAGCCAGCCTCTTTGTTTGACTATCAATTCGATGATTTTGAGTTTACTCCATATGAATCACATCCTGCTATCAAAGCCCCCATTGCGGTTTAAGCGACATGCATGATCCAGATGATTTAATTCGGCTCTTTAATGCGTGCTTTGCGTTGACCCACAACACGCAATTGATTCGTGGCGATGATGAGCCGATTTATCTGCCTGCAGATGAACAGATCCCATACCATCGGGTGGTCTTTGCACATGGGTTTTTTAGTAGTGCGCTGCATGAGTGTGCACATTGGCTCATTGCAGGGGAGACGCGGCGCGAACAGATTGATTATGGCTACTGGTACGTGCCGGACGGTCGAACGGCCGCACAACAAGCACAATTTCAGCAGGTTGAAGTCAAACCACAAGCCCTGGAGTGGATTCTGTCTGAAGCCGCGGGCTTTCGTTTCCAATTCAGCATCGATAATTTAAATGGCGAGAACACGGATTCGGAGTCTTTTAAATTCGCGGTACAACAACAAGTGTTGCAATACCGCGAACAAGGGTTTTTTGATCGAGCAGAGCAATTTCATTGTGCATTACATGATTTTTATGATTTGGAAAAAAGCCGGTACATCACGATCGATGACTTGCGCCAAATTGACAAATGAGTCGGTCTGCGTCTACACGTTTATTGTGCAGTGCAACTTTGTTGGGTCGGTGGCTCTCAAGATAAATCAATCGGATCAACATCGATATTCCAGCGCACGCTAGAACAGATTTTATTCCCAGCCAACCAATCCCGCATGTGCGTTAATGCTCTGGTGCGTTGAACACGTGAAGAGGATTTGATTAACAGTTGCATGCGATGCTGGCTGGCCTTGCGTGCCAATGGAGCCGGTGCTGGGCCCAAGACATGGATTTCTGTGGCTTGCAATTGTGTTTTGACGGCGTGTAAAAACTGCAATACCCGTGTTTGATTGTTCCCTTCTGCACGAATCACTGCAAGAAATGAATAAGGTGGCAAGGCGGCCTGCTGGCGCAACGTTAAAAGCGATTGCGAAAAAGGATCATACCCTTTTTGAATCAGTTCATTCAGTAATGGATGGTCAGGGAGATGGGTTTGAATGAGGGCTTGCCCCGGGAATTCGGCGCGGCCCGCGCGGCCTACGACTTGTGTGAGCAACTGGCCTAAGCCTTCTAGCGCACGGAAATCTTGGTTATAAAATCCATTGTCCGTGTCGAGCACCACCACCAAGGTCAACCGGGGAAAATGATGCCCTTTCGCGAGCATCTGTGTGCCCACAATCAATTGCGCCTCACCGGAACAAATTTGTGCCAAGCGGGCTTCAAGCGCTTGCTTCTTGCTGACCTCATCTCGGTCAACACGGACCATGACCGTATTCGGAAATTGCGTGCTTAAATAATCGTGGACCCGCTGCGTTCCAACGCCCACCGGTAGTAAATGTTTGCATTGGCATGTTGGGCATTGTTTAGGCGTCGATTGGTTTAAACCACAGTGATGGCAGACCAGGCGATGGATGCTGCGATGCACGGTTAAATGGCTGTCGCAGGCGTGGCAATCGGCCATCCAGCCGCATTGATTGCATATCAACACCGGTGCGAAACCGCGGCGATTAATAAACACCAATACTTGATTGTCTTGTTGAAGGTGCTCACGAATGGTCGCCAAGGTGTGGCTGGCCAGACCTTGCTCCAACACTTGGTTGCGTACATCCACAATCTGGTAATGCAGGGGGACGCTGGTTAAGGCTTTTTGGTTTAGGCGAAGCAATGTATATTTCTTCAAGACGCAATTGTGCACGCTTTCAAGGCTGGGGGTGGCGGAGCCGAGAACAATGGGAATATTGGCCGCGTGCGCTCGCATTAAAGCAGCATCGCGTGCGTGATATCGGACGCCGTCCATTTGTTTTAAAGACGCATCATGCTCTTCGTCAATGATAATCAAGCCCAATGCCGGCATGGGGGTGAACATCGCGGAACGCGTTCCAATGATCAATTGAATGTGATTTTCGCTCGCCAATTGCCACGCCACTTGGCGCTCCGTATCATTTAGATGCGAGTGAATGACCCCGATGGGCACTGAGAATCGAGCCGTAAACCGCTCGAGCAATTGTGGCGTTAACCCAATCTCAGGTACTAACACCAGCACTTGCCGGCCTAAGGCCAATACCTGTGCAATGACTTGCAAATACACTTCCGTTTTGCCGCTACCGGTCACGCCTTGCAATAAAAAACACCGATAAGCTTGCAGGTGTTCGGTGATGGCATTGACTGCAAAGGCTTGTTCTTCATTTAACGGCAACGGATCACAGGTCGCTGCATGATGCCCTGTGGGGATGTCTATTTGTGAACGCATGGTCAGAATACCTGCTGAACACAATGCAAGGCGTTGATTGGTATTAAACCCGGCCTGAGATAACATTTTTTTTGACACAGGCGACGTCTGCATCGCCATGAAATCAATCAACGCATGCTGTTTCGGCGCACGCGCACCCAATTGCTGATGAGCCTCAGCCGGGGATTTTAACAATGTATAATAATCACAGTGCGGTAGTTGGTACGCATCCCCTCGTCTGTATTTTTTGGGCAAGGCCAGTGGGATCACTTCAGACAAGGATGACTGATAATATCGACTCATCCACTCGCAAAGCGCCAATATATCGCCCGGGAGCAAGGAATGATCATCGATCACTTCGATGATGGATTTAAGCGTAATGGCAGGGTTTTCAGCGCCCCCCTTACCCACCACGATGCCTAAGCGCGTTTTACTCCGAAACGGCACCCAAACGCGGGCCCCTATGGCGGGTTCAATCGCGGCTGCTATGTAATCAAAGAAATCAAGATGGGTGTGCGGGATGCACACCTTAAACACAGGCGTCATGCGCGCTGCCATGCGTGGCTGGCGGATTGGCCGGGGGCAGAAAAGACTTTGACTGTGATGTGTTCAATACGGTGCCGCAACAATTCATCGGCGTCACTGATGAGCTCATTCACAAACCAGCGCGACAGTTCCTCAACCGTGATGTTGGTTAAGGGCATCAAGGTCACGTCTTCTTTTAAAAACGGGATTTTTTTATGATTAAAGGTAAAGTAATAATAGTCATCGTCTTGTGCAAAGGTTAAAAAAGGCGAAAATTGTGGCATGAGGAAGGTTTGATTCAATTGCTTGCACAAGGCATGAATGCGTTCTTTATAATATCGATAGTCAAACGTCATCCCATTCTCTTCAACCCACGTGGTTAAGGCTAAATACACGCTATACATGTGGCCATGCAATGGCTCTCGCTCGGTGGCAGAAAAAATGGTGGTGTGGCCGACTGAAAATTTCATGGACTCTTTTTGCAATTCCACCGTTGTTAAATATCTTTGCATGATTATCAGCTCGCTCGTTTGTCCTGCAATTGAAACCCATTCGCGTAAATGGGCTCTTTAATGAACCTACCCCATCTCCAACTGATTCAGATTCGGTTGAATAAAATTTCTCTTCAGTACAGCAATGGTCGCAAAAGAGACAACATACAACGATACTGCATGTATTATTTATCTAAGAATGCACTAAATACGGCATACTCTCGCATGCCATTGGGTGTGTCAATCATTTGGTGGTATGCCGGGCCGTATTTGACTTTGAATAGACCGCAGGTTTCTATTCCACTGACTAGCGCTTTCATATTATATTTAACAATTGTTGAGATCAATCAGAGCGGCGTTCCAAGCCTTATCGGCGCGCTTAAGCAGCTTCAATGCCACGGTCACAGCAGATGCTTCTTTGTTGCTGAGAAATTTGCCGCAGTCTTTTAAGTCCATGATGATATGAAAATGATCGTAATGAAACAATTCATCCGATGCACTGTCTTTAATCAGA
>CAMAYA010000013.1 GCA_945862275.1 Legionella genomosp. 1
TTGTAAGTTGCACCAAAACTTTGGGCGGCATCTTCAATCACAGGCAGATTATAGCGTTTGGCAATCGCATTGATTTCGTCATAATCAGCACATTGGCCATACAAACTCACCGGCATGATGGCTTTTGTTTTACAAGTAATAGCCGCTTCAATGGAGGCCGCATTGATATTATAGGTATCGGGGGCAATATCAACAAACACAGGTGTTGCACCTAATAATGCAATCACTTCAGCTGTTGCAAAAAAACTAAACGGTGTGGTAATGACCTCATCCCCGGCACAAACCCCTAATGCCATCAACGCAATGAGCAGCGCATCCGTGCCACTGGCGACAGTCAGGGCATGCTCTACGCCCACAAAGCTCGCCAACGCTTGCTCAACTTCAGCCACTTCCGGCCCCATGATATAAGCGCCATGATCTAGTATGGTTTTAAATCGGGCAAACAGGCGAGCCTCAATGCGTTCAGATTGTGTTTTTAGGTCGATAAATTGCATGGCGGGATCCTTACAGAATACTGAATAGAAGCGAAATAATGCTAAAATATAAGGAATGGTATCAATCTTGCATTATCTAGTCAAATGGAACAGGTTTGCTCGTTCCAAGAAAGATTGTTGGCAAAATGGATTGAATTCACGATATACTCTGCGAATGCTTAATCACAGGAACATTGCATGACCTTGAAGGCCATGTATAACACCCTTGCGAGTCAATACGCGACAGCCGATTGCTTTGGGTCAATTAGCGAGAGCCATGAACGTGCGATCGCTCAAATTCAACGCGCCAATTTAGGCGCTCGTCCGCATTATAAAGCGCTGGATTTTGGCGTGGGTGATGGTGCGTTTTTACAAAAATTGCAGCGACATATACCGCAAGCTGAATTCACAGGGATTGACGTGTCGGGTGAAATGTTAAAACACGCCCGTGAAGCGCTGCCTTTGACCACCATTGAGGCCAGTGCTACGG
The DNA here is from genome assembly GCA_945862275.1 of Legionella genomosp. 1. Taxonomy (GTDB): domain Bacteria; phylum Pseudomonadota; class Gammaproteobacteria; order Legionellales; family Legionellaceae; genus DDPF01. The sequence continues at coordinate 964 of CAMAYA010000013.1, forward strand.
AAGCGAGCCAATATCTGCCACTCCACAGCCAGGATTTAGTTCTCGCCCATTTTATCAATGCCTACATCCCGATAAACGCCCTGTTTAACGAAGCCAAATTGCTGACCCGCGCAAACGGTCATTTTTCACTGATCACAACGACATATGACTCGTTTCCTGTGGCACAACAGCATTTGGCAGAATTTATTACAGAAGAATCATTGCTCAGTTGCATTGTGGGGCATTATTATAAAGCCATTGTAAAAAACACCACTGTGGCTGCCAGCGAAGGCGATTTATTAAAGGCATTTGAAGATCACCAGTTTAAAGTCCTTGAACACCAACGCATTCGGATCCCCATCACATTGCACAACATTGATGAGCTGGCTTTATTCGGTATCGAAGGCACGTGGTTTTTGAATAGTTTATCCATCCGTATGTTGCCTAAAAATTTCTTAATTCAACGCCTAAAGCGTTTGTTTAGCAAAATTTTTACCTTTCCGTATCATGATACGCATGTGATTGATATTGTTTTAGCTACTAAATAGTGAGGCGTACCCTGCTTGTCTCGCGGGCAAACAGGGTACGATCTTACAACCCCAAATTATCCCGCTTAAAGATGCGATCAGCTCGATAACTTGAACGAACCAATGGGCCAGACGCCACTTCAAAAAATCCTTTCTCTAACCCTATGTCACGAAATTTTGAAAACATCTCCGGTGTCACATAGCGCTCAACGGGTAAGTGATGCTTCGTCGGCTGTAAGTATTGGCCCAGAGTCAAAATATCAACATTCTGTGCCCGAATGTCATCCATGGTTTGAATGATTTCATCATCCGTTTCACCTAAGCCCAGCATCAAGCTGGTTTTTGTGAGAACGTCTGGGCGATAACGTTTGGCATATGCCAATACGTCCAACGTTTGCCAATAACCGGCGCGATTGTCTCGCACAGGATGCGTCAAACGCTCCACGGTTTCAACATTTTGCGCAAACACATCTACCCCACTGTCTAAAAGCACCGCAATGTCTTTTTCGACACCTTGAAAATCTGGGGTTAAAGCTTCAATTTTTGTCTTAGGACAGCGTGCTTTAATAGCACGTATGGAATCGGCATAGTGTTTGGCACCGCCGTCAAGCAAGTCATCTCGATTAACGGACGTTAACACCACGTAATCCAGGTTCATTAACGCAACGGTTCTCGCGGTATTTTCAGGCTCATCAATATCCAACCAACCCTGAGGATTCCCAGTGTCCACGGCACAAAATCGACATGCACGCGTACAGACGGCTCCCATTAACATAATCGTTGCTGTGCCGTGTGACCAACACTCTGCAATATTAGGGCATTTCGCCTCTTCACATACCGTAGACAGGCGATGCTCTTTCACTTGTGCCTTCACATGCGCGTAGGCCGGCGTAGTCTGATTCACAACGCGCAACCAAGTGGGCTTTGTCAACCGTTGGTGGTCGCCGTCAGTTGATTTAACGCCATCTTTAATGGCAACGAAGCCTTGCGTGGTTTTGTATTTTTTCCCACTTTGCACCACAACGGGTATGTCTGATAATTTACTCATTTTTCTACCTATAAATTACAATGGTAACGCCCCACGTCATCCCGAGTGAAACGAGGGAACTCCGGATCTATCACCGTATTATATCATGCTAAGCCCGGAGATCCTGGAATATTAACCACTGTTTACGCCGCAAACAAAGCGACAGCAAACCTATTTCCAATAACACGAGATAACTGGTTGCCATCACATCGCTGAGATAATGATTCGTTAAGAACACGCGTGTAGAAATTAACAACAACCCTGACAAGAGGCACAAATAAAAATAACGAGGGAAAACAATACTCAAGCCCAACACAAGCCCAACGATAGCGCTTGCGTGCCCAGAAGGAAACGACCAATACAAATGATTTGTGTGAAAACCATAAAATCCATACAGATTCTCGTCAAATAGTAACTCGGGCCGTGCACGGCCTAGCAGTATTTTTAGAACCAACGAAATTAAATTAGGCACCAACACGCACAGCCATAAAAACCAGCACCGTGTCTCTCTTATTTTATTGCGATATACATAACGAAAGATCAATGCCAATATGAAAAACGTCCCGATGTAGACTAATCCCTCGCCCAAGCACGTCACCCAATGCAGCACCGGGAAAGCCGCTTTGAGGCTTAAATCATGGAAATAATACGCCAGGGGTTTATCAAAATAATAAAAAGAAAGAAAAACAAACGCAACGTAACTGCCCGCAATCCAAGGCCGCAGCATGAAGTTTAATAGCCTATTAAATGGTGCCATGGTATTTTTTCTCTTGTCATGTATAGTATTGCAAGTATGACGGCGGATAGATATGAAGGCAAGCATGACCAAACCCACTCCTAACAGCATTAAAATTCTTGCAGATGCAACCTTGCCGCATTTAACAGAATTATTTCCCAAGCCATTTACACTGACCCGGTATAAAACGAGTGGGCAAATTCCGGACTTATTAACCGATCAGACCATTCTAGTCTGCCGATCAACACTCCGTGTGAATGCCACCCTCCTGGCAAACAGCAATATTCAGTGCGTCACCACCGCCAGCAGTGGCATTGATCACATTGATGAGGCCTATCTAAATCAACACCACATCACCTTGTTTGATGCAAAAGGTTCGAATGCTCGAGCAGTGGCAGACTATGTAGTAGCGACAATTGCAGCCCTTCACCGATTACGCCTGCCAATGGGTGCATTGGCAGGCGTAGTTGGCATAGGTGAAGTAGGAACACGTGTAGTTGAGCGCTTGCAGGCCGCAGGATTTAACGTCATTTGTTATGATCCATTCAAATATTCACATGGCACGCTAGCCGATTTAACCGCCTGCGATCTGTTATGCCTTCACCCCAATCTTCATGAATCACAGCCCTTTCCTAGTAAACACCTCATCAATGCTGATTTTTTAAATCAATTAAAATCCGGCGTGGTCATCATCAATGCCTCTCGTGGCGGCATTGTAGACGAAAATGCACTATTGGCATCGAATAAACCGATCCTTTATTGCACAGACGTCTACAACAATGAACCCTCAATCGACTCACGCATCATTGATTTTGCCACCTTGTGTACACCCCACATTGCAGGCCACAGCATAGAAGCCAAGCAAAACGCCGTTGCGCAAATCAGTCAAAAAATTCATCAACACTATGGATTAATCAGCCCACCATTAGAGCTATCCATGCCCATTACCCATGTATCACCCTGCAATCAATGGCAAGACCTGGTGCTGTCTTTATACAATCCAATGGATGACACAGAACAATTGAAAGCCGCTGTCGATAAAAAAAATGCTTTTTTAAAGCAACGGCTTGCTCATCAGTTTCGACATGACTTTAATCGATATAGATTCGCCGCGGTGACTCACAAGAACTAAAATAACCCGCTGCAAACTTTCCTTGCTTCCCCGGATAAACGCATATAATACTAAATGCGGTATCAGTGAATTCTTTTAAAAAGGATAGATCAATGAGGTTAAAAAGGCACGGGCAAGACCTGACCCCGTGCGCTTAAACGCACTCCACAAGATCCGAATAATGTTGCAACGATTGATCGGCCGTTAAAAACCGAAGCGGCTCACTCAACGCCTGGGAAATTAAAATTCTATCAAAAGGATCCCTGTGATGAGGGGCTAACGATAAAACAAATAGCGCGTGTTTGACGGAAACAGGCAACTCGATAAATCCTTCAGATGTTATGGATTGTGCCAATAATTCCATATTAACATCTAATTTTCCCAGCTGCACTTTGATAGCGGCTTCCCAAATAGAGGCGCTACTTATATAAATATCATCTGCACTCTCGATGAATAATCGTGCTTTTTTTGATAACTGAACATCATCATTTAGCCACCATATAAAAACATGTGTATCCAGTAACAGGTGCATTATTTACGCTCGAACGAGGCCTGGATATCATCAGGCAATGGCGCATCAAAATCATCCGCAATGCTTAACTGACCTTTCAGTGCACCCGGGGTGCGTTGAGGTTTAATCGCAACAATTGGCACCAATTTAAGGATAGGAACACCCGCTTTTGCAATAATCACCTCATTGCCTTTCATTGCTTGATCAACCAGTTGTGAAAAGTGCGTTTTGGCTTGATGAATATTCATGATTGTCATAAAAATCTCATTTAATGAGTATTAGTCTATATTAGTCCACCTGAAGAAAAAGTTCAAGTTCAATCAGGGCAGATCAGCCAATCGTCTATCCCTCTAAAGAAAAATCAGCATAACGCCCTTTGAAATCCCGGATTCGAGTGCCTTCTGCAAAATAGAGAATGCGTGTAGCTATTTTTTCAATGAAATACCGATTATGGCTCACAAAGATAAGTGTGCCCGTGTATGCGGCTAACGCTTTGGCCAAGACTTCAATGGTTTCAATATCCATGTGATTGGTCGGCTCATCTAAAATCAACACATTAGGTGACTCTAAAATTACTTTTGCCAACAGCAATCGCGCGGATTCACCGCCACTGAGCGACAAAATATCTTTGTCTACTTCATCCTTAACAAACAACATTTGGCCCAATACTTTTCGAACTTGCTGTTCCGTGCTACCGGTGGCTAAATCATTCAACCAACTCAATACACTCATGGATTTATTCAATAATTCATGATGGTCTTGTGAAAAATAACTGATACGGACTTCATTGCCCCAGGTAATAGATCCTGCATCTTTTTCGATTAAATCAATGAGAATTTTCACCAGTGTGGATTTACCCCGACCATTCACACCCATTATTGCAATTTTATCGACGCGTTGGACGTCAAAATTTAGGTTTTTGAACAATTGTTTGTCTTGAAACGATTTAGTCAAGCCTTCAATCTTGCACGCTTGCTTGCCCGATGGACGCTTGGGCGTAAATTGGAAATGCGGTGCAATACGCGATGAATTGACCAAATCTGGTATTTTTATCTTATCAATCATTTTCATTCTAGATTTAGCTTGTCCGGCTTTAGATGCTTTGGCCTTGAATCGGTCGACAAATTTTTGCATGTGCGCTACTTTCTCTTCAGCACTCTTTTTCTCGATCAATTTTTGTTCTTGAATCAATTGTTTTTCAGATAAAAACCGTGCGTAATTACCACGGTATTGCTTGATTTCGCCATAATCTAAGTCAAGAATAAAATCAGCTAAATTATCAATAAAGCCCACATCATGGGAAATAAAAATAACCAACCCTTTGTAATCATACTTCAAGAACTTTTCGAGCCATTGAATCGATATAATATCCAAATGGTTGGTGGGCTCATCCAATAGCAAAATAGATGGGTTTTGAAACAGTGTTTGCGCTAATAATACGCGAAGCTTATACCCGCCTGATAATCGCTTTAATGGCTTTTCATGAAAATCCTCAGGGATGCCAAGGCCTGTTAATATCCGTGCAATCTCAATCGGCGCATTATAACCATTGTAATGGGATACAACCTCCTCAAGCTCAGCAAACCGATACCCTTTTTTATCATCCCAATCTTCAGATGACAACAAGATGTCTTTCTCTTGCAGAGCCGCCCACAAGGCGGGTTTTCCTTGCAGTACGATGTCATTGAGCGGTGTGTCTTCGTATCTAAATTGATCTTGTTTTAACCAGCCTATGGACGCGTCCTTGGGGATGATGATTTCGCCTGAACTGAGTTCTTCCTCTCCAGTAATCAACTTAAAAAAAGTGGATTTCCCACAGCCATTGGCACCCACCAAAGCATACGAATTGCCTGGAATAAGATTTAAGTTAACGTCGTAAAAAAGCAGGTTGTCGCCAAATGTCATACCCAATTGGTTTAAAGTAATCATGCCATTGCCTCATATAGGTTATGTGAATCGTTCATCTGGCCTCAGTGAGACAACCGTCCTCTTTTCGGGCGTATAGTATAACACTTTAAACATCTGCTTGTCTTTTTTTTCATTTCCCCTTAGAATTAATAACTTTTTGTTAAGATCCAGGAACCTTCATGACACAGAAAACGGCTCATTTCAGTATTCCAGGCCTTAAGCCCATCGATCTGCCCATGTACAGCCCTTCCCTGGGAAATGATGTGATTGACATCAGTACCTTAGGTTCACACGGCGTGTTTACTTATGATCAGGGATTTATGTCAACGGCTGCCTGTGAATCTAAAATCACCTACATTGATGGCGACAAAGGAATACTGCTTTACCGCGGGTACCCAATTGAACAACTGGCTGAAAAAAAGAGTTATTTAGACGTGTGCTACTTGTTACTCAACGGTGAATTACCAAACCCAGAAGAAACGGTGAGCTTCAATAATCTCATCAACAACCACACCATGGTGCATCAACAAATGTACCAATTTTTAAATGGCTTTCGTCGCGACGCCCATCCGATGGCCATCATGGTCGGCATTGTTGGCGCATTGTCTGCGTTTTATCATGACTCCATGGACTTAAGCTGCCAACAAGACAGATACACATCTGCCATCCGGTTGATTGCAAAAATACCAACGCTAGCTGCCATGAGTTATAAATATTCCATTGGCCAGCCCTACATGTATCCACAAAATAAAATGTCTTATGCTGAAAACGTCCTGCACATGATGTTCGGTGTACCTTCTGAAGATGTGACGCCAAATCCTGTGATTGTGAAGGCGATGGATACCATTTTCACTTTGCATGCAGATCACGAGCAAAATGCATCCACGTCTACGGTTCGCTTAGCTGGCTCGACCGGTGCTAATCCTTTCGCCTGTATTTCAGCCGGCATTAGCGCATTGTGGGGTCCTGCGCATGGCGGTGCAAACGAAGCATGTTTAAATATGCTCAAGGAAATTGGCGACATCAGCCAAATCCCTCATTTTATTAAGCGTGCGAAAGATAAAAATGATCCATTCCGGCTGATGGGATTTGGTCATCGCGTTTATAAAAGTTATGACCCACGCGCAAAGGTTATGCGTGAAACCTGTTACAACGTATTACATACCGTTGGCGCACAAGACGAGCCTTTGTTTAAATTGGCCATGGAATTAGAGCGCATCGCTTTGGAAGATCCATATTTCATCGAGAAGAAACTCTACCCCAATGTTGATTTTTATTCAGGCCTAACCCTGAGTGCGATTGGCATCCCAACCAACATGTTCACTGTTATTTTTGCCTTGGCCCGCACCGTGGGTTGGATGTCGCATTGGTTGGAAATGACGGCTAGTAATTCCCGAATTGGCCGACCACGACAGCTGTATACCGGAGAGAAAAAGCGCGATGTCGTTTGACCGTGTATTTGATGTTGTTATCATTGGGGGCGGAATCAATGGCGTGGGTTGTGCTGCAGACGCCGCCCTTCGTGGGCTGTCGGTTTTGCTCTGCGAACAACATGATTTGGCGTCAAAAACATCGTCCAGTAGCAGCAAGTTAATCCATGGGGGCCTGCGCTACCTGGAACGTTTCGATTTAAAACTGGTCAAAAAGTCATTGGATGAACGCGAAACACTGTCTCGATTAGCGCCTCATTTAATCCATCCGTTACCCATTTTCATCCCACATCAATCCAGCAAGCGCCCTGCTTGGTTCGTGCGAATTGGACTTTTTATTTACGATCATTTAAGCCGAATCAACACACTTCCTCACAGTCGATTGTTCAGACGCCGGCAAAAAACACCCTACTTTACGCCTCTAGATACTGCAATCAAAAAAGGGTTTCTTTTTTATGATTGTAAAACCGATGATGCCCGCCTTACCCTGGTCAACGCCCTGCAAGCGAAAGCGCATGGTGCCGTCATCATGACGCAAACGACCTTGATCAAAGCAGAAGCAGTTGACCATCGCTGGCATCTCACGTTGCAGACATCATCAGGAAAGGTGATTCAGGTCACAGCAAAATCCGTCATTAATGCAGCCGGGCCATGGGTTTCGAATGTGAATCAATTGTTGTGCCTAGAGGATATGCATACGCTTTCACTTGTGAAGGGCAGTCATCTTGTTGTGCACAAACTATATGAAGGTGAGCACGCCTATTTATTGCAACATGACGACCAACGCGTTGTGTTTGTGGTCCCATACCATGGACACACCATGATAGGGACAACTGAAGTTCCATTTGAAGGAACCTTAAATGTCATCCGCATTGAGGCTTCTGAAATCGATTATTTATTGGCAATTATCCACCGTTATTTTAATCAGCGCCTTCTTCCATCTGATATCATCACCACGTGGAGCGGTGTGAGGCCGCTCATCAGTGCCTTTGGTAAAAAAAACACGGCTCTTAGTCGCGAATATGCTTGCCATTTTTCCAATGAATTGGCACCTGTCATTTCTATTTATGGTGGGAAAATTACCACGTATCGACAACTGGCGCTAGAAGCAATTGATCACTTATCCAACGTTTTTGAAGGCTTACCCGCCTCAAAAACAGCCACAACGGCTTTACCCGGCGCGGCATTTGGCGAGTTTACATTTGCTGAATACCAACAGTATGCTTTCGAAAAATACCATTGGCTGGATGATGCAACGCGTGATCGGTACTTAAGCGTATACGGCACGCTAACAGAAGATATCCTAGCTGGTTGCAAAAACACGCGTGATTTAGGGATTTATTTCACAAATACGCTCTATCAAGTGGAAGTAGACTACTTGCTTCATCATGAATGGGTCAGCTGCGTAGAAGATATTCTATGGCGTCGCACAAAACTGGGCTTAAACATGGAGGCAAAATTGGAGAAAATATTATCCGATTACTTGAATGAGGTTAGCGCGCATTCATGTTTCGATAAACCATCACAGCGACACCTGCAATAAAAGTCAACACACAAATAGAGAGGTCGACCAGCATATAGTCAAACCCTCCCCATTTAGCGGTCGATGGGCCATATGCTTGAAGGTTAAATTGAATAGTGATATACCCAAAACCATACGCTGCCGGAATCAACCCTAACATCGTTAATGCCAATGGCCGATAGCGCCACGCCAAAAGAATCAGCATAATGCCTGTGATGTAATTAGACACACCAAAGGAGCCTAATAATCTCAACAAATCCACCGATTGTGGTGTATTTAAGGCCAATCCTGCAATATGGTCCGCACTATAATTCAGCATAACCGTATGCATAAACCCGCGAAGCAAATCATAGAAACCCAAGACCATGGCAATGACTGAAACAAATGCGGGGATATTGTGTTTATTATTCATGATTCACCTCCATCTAGACACCTTATTCAGGTAATGACATCAAACTCGCATTACCACCTGCAGCCGTTGTATCCACCGTGTACGTGCGCTCATGACACAATCGGTACAAATAATGTGGTCCACCCGCTTTAGGACCCGTTCCTGATAAACCCTCCCCACCAAACGGCTGCAACCCGACCACGGCGCCAATCATGTTGCGATTAACATAACAATTGCCTACATGTGTGTGTTGCCGAATGTAGTCGACCGTTGTATTAATACGACTATGAATACCTAATGTTAAGCCATAGCCTGTCTGATTTATTTCTGCAATCACTGCATCCATAGCATCTTGTTTATACTGAATGACATGAAGCACGGGCCCAAACACCTCACGATCCAACTCGTTAATTGAGTCTATTGCAATCGCTGTTGGCGCCATAAAATGCCCGGATTTTGCATGATGCTTTAATTCACATTGATAAATAAGCCCGTGTTTTTTTGTCATCTTGTCTACATGCGCGTTTAAAATAGAAAGCGCATCCGCATCAATGACAGGCCCTATATCCGTATCCAGCAAACAAGGATCACCTATATTGAGCTCAGCCATTGCCCCCTTCAGCAAGGCAATTAACCGTGGATAAATGTCAGCTTGCACATACAGAACGCGCAATGCAGAGCAACGCTGCCCCGCACTGCCAAATGCAGACGCGACCACATCCACAACCACTTGTTCGAGCAGTGCGGAGGAGTCCACAATCATTGCATTTTGTCCCCCTGTTTCTGCAATGAACGGGATAATTTCACCACCGCGCGTGGCCAATGTTTTATTGATCAGTGCCGCTGTTTGAGTCGAACCTGTAAAAATCACGGCCTTCACACGCTTGTCTGCTACCAATGCGGCACCAATGGTTTCCCCAGGTCCTGGAAGCAATTGCATCGCGCCCGCAGGGATCCCTGCTTTGAGCATTAATTCCACGGCAAAATGAGCAATGAGTGGGGTTTGTTCTGCAGGCTTGGCAATGACACAATTGCCCGTCACCAAAGCCGCTACAACTTGCCCTATAAAAATCGCTAACGGAAAATTCCAAGGGCTAATGCAGAGCACCACGCCACGTGCGTGCAAACTCAATGTATTTGTTTCGCCAGTATATCCATGCAGTGACACAGGATTCGCCATTATTTTTACAGCTTGAGCTGCATAATATCGGCAAAAATCGATGGCTTCTCTCACCTCGCCAATCGCATCACTCCAAGTCTTGCCCGCCTCCAAACATGCCATGGCCAGGAACGTTGTCATGTTGTCTTCAAGCAAGCATGCAAACCGTTCAATACATGCCGCGCGCTGGTGAACAGACGTAATGCTCCAGGCATCAAAAGCAGCGACAGCCTGGGTCAAGGCCCATTCTACGTCGTCTATACTCGATTCCTTCACGTGCCCGATGCATTGCTCAGGTTGTTGGGGAGACATTAAATTGGTCGGGTTAGAAAGGGTAATTTTCTTGTTCGCCAATACGGGGCCTGCCTCCCATTGAAAAGGCGCCATCGCATCAAGAGAACGTTGCAAAGCCGCAACGCACGACCGATCACTTAAATCTAATCCGGGAGAGTTCTTTCGCTCAGGCAAAAAAATGGATGTGGGCAGTGGAATATTTTGATTGATTTTACTTAAAACCTGCAGACCTTGGCCCACAGGATCTTCAACCAGCGTGCTGATGGGCGCACTTTCATCTACAATCCGATTTACAAACGATGAATTGGCACCATTCTCAAGCAATCGCCGCACCAAATAAGGCAACAAATCTTCATGACTGCCAACCGGCGCATAGATTCGACAAGGAATACCCAAATGTTCTTTAGGGACAATTTGCTGATACAATTCATTTCCCATGCCATGCAAACACTGGAACTCAAAATCGCGATACTCACCGACTAGGCTTAAAATCATAGCCACTGAATAAGCGTTGTGTGTTGCAAATTGTGGATAAATGACATCCGTCATCGTGAGGATTTTTTTAGCACAGGCCTGAAATGACACGTCTGTAAACACTTTCCGCGTAAAAACCGGGTAATCAGAAAGCCCTTGCATTTGGGCTTTTTTAATTTCGCTGTCCCAGTAAGCGCCTTTGATCAAGCGTACCATGATGCGCCGGCCTTGAGATCGAGCCAATTCAGCCAACCAGTCCAGTAGAAAAATTGCGCGTTTTTGATAAGCCTGCACCGCCACTCCAAAGCCATTCCAACCGGCTAAACTGGGGTGGTT
>CAMAYA010000014.1 GCA_945862275.1 Legionella genomosp. 1
ATACCCGAGATCAATTGTTCGCACATCCAGGTGACACGCAAAGTGTACAAGCATTGCAAGATTTGAGTCGTGAGTTTATGCAACAAGAGCGTGAAGCGATTATTACGAGATTTGGTGATAGTCAGCAGGGCGCTCAAGTAGATAAAGCCTATCAGCAAGCGGCACATGACATTACAACGCAGTCGCAATCGTTGGATGCCAGATATGTGTCATCTGGGGAACAACTAACCTTTGAGGCAAAGGATTTAGGGCTAGGTATTAATATGAATGATAAGCAGGCAATGGAAGTTAACGTGAATCAAAAAGTGACACAATCTCATGATGCGGTTCAGGATAAAAAGCATGTTTTACAAGAAACAGCAGACAACTTGGCTAGTGATACAGGGCATCGGCTGGATATTGGTCGACAGAATGCAAAGCGTGGTGTTGCTTGGCATCCATTGAGAAACAATGATGATAAAAAGGAGAGATCATGAATTCGAAAGACCTAAAGCAAGCGATTGCGGATGATATTGAAGGATTAAAGAACTTTGATATCGATATCATGGAGTCAAAGGTGTATTACGGAGCGCTTCGTCGAGAGGCTTGTCGCTTGTTTTTGTGGTTATGGCTAACGTTTATTGGAACGAAGATTTTTTGGATCCCTGTGCAATGGAAGGAATTTATTCAAGATCCACTGTATGCCATTGGATTTTTAACCATTGGATCGGCCCTTGTGGCACTGTTATTTGTCTTTATTGCGTTTTTGACGCTGAGTGACTTGGTGCTCTTTAAATATCAGATGAAACCTAAACTAAAAACAGGTCAGTTTCTTTGGGATGAGGCTACATTTGCGGGGCGTAAAGTCTATTTCTGGTTTGTCGGCTTGCTGATGGTTGCGAATGCGTTCATTGACTGGCCTTATGTGCTGGGTGTCGAGTTTGGTGTAACGCTGGTGTCGATCATGATTGCAAAAATGTTATTTGAATTGGAACTGCGTCGCGTTGGGATCAGTGCGTTGTTTACAGTGATTAGAGAATATTTTGATAAGGATAAGAAGAAGTCTTATTCCGAATATCGTAACGAATAAAATCATCTAAAACGTTTTATTTTTAACCATTTCAATAGCAGTGGTAGCCGCTGCTTTGCCTAAAAAAAGACAACAGGAGACAACATGAGCCAAGAATCAAACCACAAACACTTTACCCGCGGTGGTCAAATTGCGTTTCACAACTTGCGGATGTTGTTTCAAATCAACAAGGCTCTCTTTAACGTTCACTGCATCAGTTGGGTGGTGATTTGTGCGTTATGCGTCTGGTATTTCATACCTAAAGATCTCCTTATTCACACGGCGGCCTATAAGGCGGCGACGGTTTTAAAGCTCGTGGGCAAGGAGCATGTATTTAACATTCCCTACCCAGGTGGTGTATTGAAGCAATCAGTGCATGCACTCACAACACATCCGTATTATCCCAAAATTGCGGCCATGTGTTTGCATCGATTTATCCAATGCGCTTGGATGGCATTGGGCGCCTCATTAACACTTGCTGCATTGCTGTCCTGGTACTTTGTGAAAAAAGGAAAGTTTCAGTCTCAGAATCACTTTATTCGTGGCAGTCAGTTGGCGGAGCCACATATGTTGCGTCGGCAAATCATGAGCGAGCGCATGCATTCTGATATTACGTTGGATGGATTTCCCTTGATTAAAAACACAGAAGTCCAGCACTTGCTGGTGCATGGCACGGTGGGTAAGGGTAAAAGTCAATTCATCATGAAAATCATGGATGCGTTGCGCAAACGTGGTGACCGAGTCATTGTTTATGACAAGGGATGCACGTTTACCGAAAATTATTTTGATGCAACACACGATCGCCTACTGAATCCGTATGATGAACGGTGTGCACCATGGGATTTATGGCATGAGGCACCAACGGATGCGATGTTGGAAAACATGGCTGAAAGCCTTATCCCAATGCATGGCGAAAACGATCCATTCTGGGTTAATGCCGCACGCACGGTGTTTGCATCAGCCGCTAGCCGTATGCGTCATGATAGCGATAGGTCACTCGATAAACTGCTTAAACTATTGGTGACAGGGGAGTTTGAAGCGCTGGAGCCGTATTTGAAAGGCACACCGGCGGCGACGTTAGTGAGCAATAAAATAGAAAAAACCGCGATTTCGATTCGTTCGGTGATTACAACGTACTTAAAGTCTATGCAGTCACTGGAGGGGCTCAATCAATCCAATGAAGAAGCATTTTCCATCCGAGATTACATTTTAAATCCCAATCAACGGGGCTGGTTATTCATATCCAGTAACGGCGAACAACACAAAGCGTTAAAGCCCTTAATTTCCATGTGGATTGCCATGGCGTCCATGACTTTGTTGAGCCTGCCCGAAGACAGTAACCGACGCATTTGGTTCATTTGCGATGAGCTGCCCAGTTTGCATAAATTGCCGATGTTGGGCGAAACGATAGCGGAAGTGCGTAAATTCGGCGGGTGTTTTTTATTAGGTATGCAAAGTTTTGCACAATTGGAAAAAGTCTATGGCCGCAGCGGCGCGGCTGAAATCTTTGACTTACTCAACACCCGAGCTTTTTTTGCAAGCCCCAGCAGTCAAATGGCGCAATTGGTGTCTAAAGAATTAGGCGATGAGGAAGTTGAGGATACGCGTGAGAACTACTCTTATGGCGCCAACTCCATTCGTGATGGGATTTCGATTGGTAAGAATCGTCTGACTCGCCCCATTGTGACTTATCCCGAAATCATGAGCATGGATGCATTGAGTTGTTATGTGCGCCTTCCTGGCGCGTACCCGATTACCAAATTGCAATTGCAATACCAAAAGCGAGATATCAAAGCGCCTGGGTTTGTGCAACGCGACAGGGTGGTGCCCGCAGAGAGCATTGTGATAGATGGCAGCACATGCGCCTCTGATACAACGTCTTCAACCGATAGGGAGTTGCCCACCAAGCCTAAACGCACAAAAAAACCGGAATATGAAGCCGATCCATTGTTCACCTAAAGGAGTCGAACATGTTAAGCCTACAAATCAAGCCGATTAACAATGCCAAGGATGCGGCACATTATTATTTCGCAAAAGACAATTATTACTTTACCAGTGAATTAAGCACGCAATGGCAGGGGGAATCATCCATCCGATTAGGGCTTGAAGGGAGTGTGAAGCAAGATGAGCTCATGCGTGTATTAAGTGGAACCTTACCGAATGGTACCGTCATTGGGCGAAAAACCGCAGAAGGTGAGCTGCAACATCGAGGAGGTTATGATTTAACGTTTTCCGCCCCGAAATCGGTGTCCTACTTAGCATTGGTGGGCGGTCACAAGGAGTTGATTGATATTCATAATCAGGCGGTCTCTAAAGTCTTAGTGACCATTGAACAACATGCCGCCGAAGCCCGTAAACAGGGCAAGACTGGCATGGAATATGAAAAAACGGACAATTTAAGTTTTGCGACCATTAATCACGACACCTCACGTGAACGCGACCCGCATTTACATACCCATGCGTTGTTGATGAATTTAACCGAGCGCAGTGACGGAAAATGGCGGGCGCTCGCTTCTGATATCAGCCGGAATCATGGCACGATGGAATGGGTGATGGATAACAAGATTTTTTTAGGACTGATTTATCGCTCAGAGCTTGCGGTGGGTTTAAAAGAAATGGGTCTTGAGGTTGCACATACGGGTGACCAACATGGGCTGTTTGAAATTAAACATTTCAATGCCGATTTATTGACCTTTGTATCGAAACGTCGCACGCAGATTGAAGACAGGGTATCAACCATGCAGTCTGATACGGTGAAGGCCTATGATAGGGCAACGCTGGATACACGAAAATCAAAACAGGTGAATAACAGTGATGAATTGCAGCAACATTGGCGACAAGAAAGTGCCTTGTTTGGTGTTAATCCTGATTCGTATTTGAGTGAATTACAAGCGATGACCTTGGCATCACGAGAAGCGGGTATAGGCGTCAATAAATCTGGACAGGCAAATGAGGCCGTGCAAGATGCGATGGCGCATTTGGCCGAAGGAAGGCTATCATTTGGGTTTAATGAGTTATTACAAGCAAGCCTGCAATTGTCCATTGGTGAATGTAGCTTGGATGCTTTGCTGCATGAAATTGAGCAGGCAATTCAATCAAAAACACTAATCGCGCTGGATGCAAAAGAGAAGCAATTTACAACGGCAGCGCTCATTGAGCAGGAACGAACGCTGGTTTATAAAATGAGTTCCATGCGAGCCCAACAGCGTGGGATTCCTGCTGATAAGTTGCATGTTGAAACACTCACGACGAATGATTCCATGCAAAAATCGGTGGTCCAGGCGCTTTATCAAAAAGACGCCGTGGTTCGAATTCGTCAAGACAGTGCTACATCGCGTGAACTATTGAGCACTCTAATCCATTATGGCGAAACATCTAAACGAGTACAGGTTTTAACCCCTACACGGGGATTGGCGAACACCATCAATGATGCCACGCATAAAACACCCCAGTCCTTGTGGCAATGGCTCACGTCCATCGGTAAACCGGATATCGCACAAACACTCACCCGCTTTAATCAATCGCATCAAGACGACCATCGATTGCCGTTTTTTTCTCGAAAAAAAGAAAGCGAGCTTTTGATTGTGGATGACGTACAACGTGTATCACCGAAAGAATTAGACCAATTCCTGGATATTGCTTCTCTCCGAGACGCAAAAATCATTCTTCTTGAAAAGCCCATGGGGTTGCAGGGCATGCACAGTGATGTATCAGTGCTGATGGATAAAGCGCGGGTGAAAACGTTTGAGGTCACCCATGATGCTAAAGCGGTCATATCCGTTCAGTTGCTTGAGCAAAGAAATAATGAAGAACGGTTGACTGCCTGTGCCAAGCATTATGCTAATTGGGATGCGTCAACTCGGCGTGACAGTCATGTATTGACGGCATCAAAGCTTGAGGCCGTGGTGCTTAATCAGCTTATTCGTGAGCAATTAAAAAATCAGGGTGAATTATCGCATCAAGAAAGGACCATCGAAACATTAAGCCCTGTTTATTTAACCGACGTTGAAAAGAAGCTCGCTAAAAGTTATCAGCCAGGATGGGTGATTTTTCAATCGACTCGCAGTGAAATGAAAAAATTGACCGTGTTGTCGGTTTGTGAACAAGAAAATCGACTCATGGTGGTGGATAGGGATGGTGTCGCGTCAAAATTATTTGCAAGCAGCATGAATCGTAAAACACAGGTGTATGAGCCGCAATCGTTAAGCATTGCACAAGGCGATTGGCTGATGACAACGGGTGGTCTGGATGGTTTAAAAGCGGGAAGTGCCGTTGAGGTGACGGACTTGACACGCCATGGCATGACCTTAAAGGCAGGCAAGCGCACGCACCATTGTTTCTTTGCAGAGCACGAACAGTTACCGCTCATGCACCGCTACGCTAAAAGTTTACATACGCATGATATGACGATAAAGCCGCAAACCTTACTCACGTTGCCTGCGTATGCGTTACGAAAAAATACGCTATCTGTGGTCATGGACAGTAGCCAGACGCAATTAACCATTGTGACGGACGATGTGGCAAAAGCACAACATTATGCGAAACGTATTCGTGAAAACAACACCGTCATTGATTTAACGTTAGATGCAGCGGTCAAAATCAATCCAGCGTTACAAAATGTTACTCCAAACGCTTCATTGGACGCACAGTTAAAGCAGGCCGTGAGTCATCTAACGGCAGAAAAACCTAAACTGACCGAGAGTGAAAAAGCGTTGTTATCCGTGACTGAGCATCTTGCGGAGCGTGAGGCGGCGTTTAGTCAGTTTGATTTGTACGCATTAGCGCTCAAGCAATCCATGGGTAAAGCGGCCTTCTCATCATTGGAAACAACATTAGCGAGTCTGATGGATAAAGGTCATTTGATTCAAGCGCGCCCAGGTATTCTTACGACGCCTGAGGCTCTAAAACTTGAAACACAATTACTTGAAAACATACGCGCTGGGAAGAGTGCAGTACACTCATTATTAACACCAGATGAAGCCATGGGACGTTTTAGTGAAGCCAATTTAACGAGAGGACAGCGCGAGGCGTGTCATTTAATCACGACCACGCGCGATCGTTTTGTGATGATTCAAGGGTATGCCGGTACTGGTAAAACCACGATGACGAAAACAGCCATTGATGCGATTAGTGCTGTTAAAAATACATTGCAGCAAGACATGAATATGATTGCTGTGGCACCGACGCATCAAGCAGTCAATGAAATTCGCGCGTTAGGAATTGAGGCGCGAACATTGAAACGGTTTTTAATCGATGAAGTACAAACACCATCATTGCATGCTAACACTTTGGTGCTGTTGGATGAGTCCAGCATGGTGGGTAACCGCGATTATGCAGCCCTTACACAATTGATTCATCAACATGGCGCACGCTGCGTGATGTTAGGCGATATCGCACAACACCAAGCGATTGATGGTGGAAAGCCCAGTGCTTTATTGCTAAAGGAAGGCAGCCTCGCGGTGGCCTACATGGATGAAATCGTGCGACAGAAGAGTAGTGCGTATAAAGTCGCTGTGGAAACATTGATGGGTGGAAAGACCGATAAGGCGCTAGCCATGCTGGCTGCTTTGCCACTAACGCCAGTGACGCGACTTGCGGATTGGCAGCAATATGACTCATTGCTGCATTCAGTGGCGGAAGTCAGTTTTGATGAAAATGCACCAGATGGGCCGTGGCTAAGTCATACATCACGGTTTGATAAGATTAATCACGATAGCCTTATTGGCGTTGCAGTGGATGATTATTTATCCAGAACCAGCGATTGCCGCGATCAGACCATTGTTGTTATCCATGAAAACAATGCACGAGAGATCGCCAATCAGCGCATCCGTGAAGGGTTAATAAAGCAAAAAGCATTGGGTATTGAAAATGAGCCTTTCTCTCGTCTGATGGGCACAAATTACAGTGCGGCCGAGTTGCGGCAAGCCGATATATATGAGGCTTGTCTGCAAAAAAAAGCCGATTATTATCTAAAGAAGGACAACTTATATTATCGCGTTCAAGGTGTGGATAAAAAGACAGGCGTTGTTGAGCTTCGCCATGACTCAGGCAAAGTCTTAAATTTTTTACCAGAAAAAGTACCTGATGATGGACGCATGGCTTTATTTGAAAAAAAATCCGCAAACATTTCAGTCGGTGAAAAAATACACTTTAAAACATCCGAACCGTCGTTAGAGCGTTTTGCGAATCAATCCTTACAAGTCATGGCCGTTAACACCGATTCGATGATTGCCATGGATAAAACAGGAAAATCACATCGACTCGATAACAAATCATTATCGGATAGCCACTGGGATTACAGTTATACCGCCACAAGCTATGCCATTCAGGGCGCGTCCGCGCAATTTGTAATTGGGGTTGAGGATACGAGAAATCCAAAGGTCTCGCATTTTCGAAGTTTTTATATCACAGCGACCCGTGGCGTGCTGCACGCAATGATTTATACGGATAGCTATGATCAATTAAAAGAACGGTTACATCATCACCCTGATAAATATTCAGCATTAGAGCAAATGGGAGCATTAAACGCTAAGCCGCAGGTGGTTTCAAAAGATGATACTAAGCCAAAGGCCGTAAAAAGTAATTTTAAATCCCCCGTTTTAGATGCACGTGAGATTTCAGAACATTTATCATGCAATGCCGAGCAGGTGGTGGAGTCATTGCTGGGTGCACCAAATACCAGTCTATCCTCAAAAAACGAATATCGGTATGGTAAAAAAGGTAGTCTATCGATTGCCATGAGCGGTGAAAATCGCGGAACCTGGTTTGATTTTGAAACATCTGAAAGTGGTAATCTGTTGCACTTGATTCAGCGTACATTAAATCTGGATTTTAAAGCAGCATTAACCTTTGGGGCTAAACTCACAGGGGATGATTTGAAGTTAGAGCGGCCGAAAGCGCCTGTTGTCATCAAAGAAAAAAAGCGAGCAGGTAAAACCAATGATTATGCATTGAAGCTCGCCAAAGAGTCGCAACCCATTCATGGCACATTAGCGGAAAAATATTTGACGCAGCATCGCGCGATTACAACGCTTATATGCCAAGATCTTCGTTTTCACTCCAATGTATACAGCCGAGAGGAGGGCAATAATCAATCCCTACCCGCACTCGTGGCCATTGCACGTGATAAAGATCATAACATTCGTGCAGTACAGACTATTTATCTCGATAAAGATACGGCTGCAAAGGCCAATCGCGCGGTACCTAAACGAACATTTTCATCCATTGAAGGCGCGGCCGTTATTTTGAATAAAGGCCAACATTCAGAGTCGGTCACTTACCTTGCAGAAGGGGTTGAGACGGCTTTGAGCATTCAGGATGCCGTGAAACATGAACGGGTATTGGCAGTGTTAGGTAAACAAAATTTTGCATCCATTGATACCAATCTTTTAACGAAGCATGTGGTGTTGTGTTTGGATAATGATGGCAAGGATATTGCTCAAGACAAATTGATTAATAGGTCGATTCAACGCTTGCAAGATCAAGGTAAAACGGTTGCTATTGCTTATCCTCATGAGCGTGGTGATTTTAATGATATTGCCAAGAAGATGGGTGTCAGTGGCGTGGTGGAGGCACTGAAGCAGGTAACCGTTCCTAATCAGATCAATGAAAACAAGCGCATTGTGGCGAGTAATGAGGTTAAAATGGTTAGTGAGCATCAGGCTATAAAACAGGATATTGGATCATCGGATCAGGAACGAACGGGTCTGCTTGTTAAACAGGATAAATCGCTGGAGCGATTGGAGCGTGAGATTTATTAGTCCATAATTATCAGTATGATCAGCTAGGTTGATAGGATCTATAGTATACTTTCGCGCGATCGTGATAAATTTTTTTTTTATGAGTATTTTTTTGATGGCAGATTTTAATAATATTTTAGACCAAATTGAACCCTGGTCATTGTTCGAGGTTCATCGTTTACGTAGTGCCCTTGGTAAATTGCTAGATGATCCTGCTAGAAGTGAAGCCATAAAACGGCAACTCAAAATTGGAATGAAAGTCAGCTATTTTTGCAGTGATAAAAATACATTGGTTGAAGCGACCGTCGAGGAAGTAAGAAAAACATGGGCTTCTGTTATTGATGTACAAGATGGTAAGAAATGGAATATTAAATTTTATCTCATTAACCTTCAAGGAATCGACACCAGTATCGCTCCTAAAAAATATTCCGCTGGTCTTGATAGAAACTCATTGAAAGTTGGTGATCGAGTAGGTTGGCACTCTAAGCTTGGCTATGAACTTTATGGTGTCGTTGAAAAGCTTAATCCCAAAAAAGCCTTGGTGAGATTGGGTAATGGAGAGCAATGGACTGTATCTTATTCCTTATTGTTTCTGGTAATGGATGGATTTTCAGTTCAAGGTGGTCAATTGTGTATTGAGGGCGAGGTAGTGGTTAGTTAAAATATCCATGAAATTATCTATTATTTCTTTGAACCGATGAAGTGAGTGCATTATTTAAGAGCTCATTCGATGACTGTAATACTGGTGGGCAATGCTTTGTGATGACTAGGGGATAACGTTGATAAAACTGCCATTATTTATTTTATTGAGTCTATTTTGTTTCAGCACAGCCATTGCTACCACTCCAGCAGCGTTGGCACCAAATCATTCATCAACTCTGTTGGAACCATGGCAAATTATCCCACCGACACCTGATCTGCCTAAACCAAAACACAGCGGATATGCACCAATCAATCATGTCAAAATTTGGTATGCTGAGTATGGACAAGGGGCCCCAGTTATTTTATTGCATGGTGGACTCGTCAACTCAAACTATTGGGGAAAGCTAATCCCTGTACTTGAAAAGCATTATCATGTCATTGTGATGGATACTCGGGGGCATGGTCGTAGCTCGCTGGATGATGCACCTCTCAGTTATCACCTGATGGCCAAAGACGTGCTTGGTTTAATGGATGTTTTACATCTTAAGAATGCGGCTATTGTTGGTTGGAGTGATGGTGCTAATATTGGACTGGATATTGCTGTTCATCATCCTGAAAGGTTAACGAAATTGTTTGCACTTGGCGGTAACTCCACCCCAGATGCCACCATGGATGTAACTCAATATCCTTCATTTAATCCTTTTTCAAAACGAATTGAAAAAGAGTATATGGCCTTATCGCCTACACCATCGATTGAGAACTACAATCTTTTGAATCAACGTATTGTAAAGATGTGGAAATCAGAACCGAATTTTACAACAAAAATGCTTGAGCGTATTACTGTTCCAACCTGGATTGTTAGCGGTGATCACGATGAAGCAATAAAGCGTTCTAACACGGAATACATGGCAAGAACTATTCCCCATGCAGGATTATTGATTGAACCCAATGCGGGGCATTTTGCGTTTTTGCAATATCCAGCTAAATTTAATGATGATGTGCTGCATTTTTTGGAGTAAAGCATCAAGATTTATTTTTACACTAATCGCCACAAATCAGCAAATATCCCTGCGGCAGTTAATTCGGCACCCGCAACCGGTCCTTGGATGATGAGTGGGTTTTCATAATATCGCTCGGTATGGATAATCAGCATATTATCTTTTTTGTGCAGCCTCGCAAGCGGATGATCTTGTGGAAAGGCTTTAATAGTGACATCGACTTTACCGTTGGCATCAATGGAACCAACATAACATAGTCTTTCGTTATTGGTGTGTGCCTTTGTAACCATAGACTGCATTTGGTTATCATAACAGGGTAGTTGTTCAAGAAATTCATCAATTGTGCATGACGTTAAAGCATCGGGTACCAGATTATGGACATTGATATCATCCAGTGTTGTCTCATTACCTATCTCACGTGCCAAACAGACTAATTTACGAGCGACGTCCATGCCAGATAAGTCCTCGCGTGGATCGGGCTCCGTAACGCCAATGTGTTTGGCTTCGATGACCACATCTGAAAAAGATCGATTTGTTGCGAGCTCACTGAAAATATAATTTAAGGTTCCAGAAATGATGCCTTCAATTTTCAAGACACGATCACCGGTTTTAATCATGTCTTGCAATGTTGTAATAATGGGTAGCCCAGCACCTACGGTTGCCTCATATAAATAGCGCGCATTACCATTGATTGTTTGCTGTTTAAGTCGCTTGTAATAATCGAGAGCGCCAGCATTGGCATGTTTGTTCGAAGTTATAACATGGATTCCTTTTGCAAGCATGTTGAGGTACTGACGGGAAATATCTTTGCTTGCTGTACAATCAATAATGACAGGGTTTTCTGTATGGCGACGCATATGTTCAATAAATGCATCTAAATTAGCAGCTGTGTCACATGGGTTAAATTGCGTTTCCCATGTTGTTAAATCAATGGGATGATGCCTTAACAGCATCTGTTTACTTTTCATAATTCCGTGAACATGAAAATTGACTTGAGCCTTTTCGTTGGGTGCTTTTGTTACATGATGAATTTGCTGTAACAAGGTACTACCGATTAAGCCTGGGCCAATTAATCCTATTGAAATGGTTTTGCATGTAGGGTGCTTATTATCTCTCATAAGATGAACCGTGCGCTATATGAAGTATTCATGATCCTAATATTGTATACACAAACTATCATAATCAGAAGGGAGAGTTGTGGCGTGTTAAATTTGCATTGACTCAGAAAAGAGTAGGGTGCTACGCTGACATTTCGCATTATTGGAGGCGTATTATGAGACCTTTTCATCTTGCCATGCCTGTTGCCGATCTGGCGAAAGCGCGTCATTTTTATGGAGAAATATTAGGATGCCCTGAAGGTCGCTCAGATCCAACTTGGGTCGACTTTAATTTTTTTGGCCATCAACTGGTTTTTCATGAAAATCCCAGCCAAAAAATAGACCGATTTGTTAATCCTGTAGATGAACATCCTGTCCCAGTGCCGCATTTCGGTGTTATTTTAGAATGGAATGATTGGCATGACTTGGCTCAAAAATTAAGAAATAATAACATCGAGTTTGTTATTGAGCCGTATGTTCGTTTTAAAGGAAAGCCAGGTGAACAAGCCACGCTCTTTTTCTACGATCCAAATGGAATATCACTCGAATTTAAGTCATTTAAACATGATGCTATGATTTTTGAGAAGTAGGCTATCCTTCCATATTTATCTCATCGATAACATTTGTCATATTGGCAACG
>CAMAYA010000015.1 GCA_945862275.1 Legionella genomosp. 1
CCGCTCTTGCGGCATTGGCTTCGGCTAGTGCAATGACCTGTGCATCCCTGTCAGTACCACGCAATGACAAATGAACGGACTGCACGGCAAGCAACGCTGCCGCGCGAGCCGCTTCCCACAATTCTGGTTGATGCTGTGTCCAATATTGAAGGGATTGATCCTGACGCAACAAGCCGGGTGCTATGCGGGCTGCCATCATCGCCGCCTCAATCACTATCGTGCCTGAACCACAAAAAGGATCATGCAAGGGTGCACCCGCGGCAGCCAATTCAGGCCACTTGGCACGAATCAACATGGCGGCGGCAATGTTCTCTTTTAAAGGGGCGGCACCTGCTTGGGTTCGATAACCCCGTTGATGCATGCTGTACCCGGTTAGATCCAAACTAACCGTCAAGGTGTCGTGCTTCAAATGCGCATGCAGACGAATTTGTGGGTTTTCTCGATCAATATCAGGGCGCTCACCAGAGATCGTGCGAAAATGATCCACAATGGCATCTTTTACCAGTTGCGCACCAAACATTGAATTGCGAATTTCAAGTGATTCTCCGTGAAATTCAATGCCTAATGTTTTATCCGGAGAAAAGACCGACTCCCACGAAAACACATGACATAAGTTATAAAGTGTAGTCTGGTTCAGGGCCTCTCCACTGAATAAAATCAGCTGCACACGGTTTGCAAGCCGCGACCACAGGCAGAGATGATAAACCAGCGCTAAATCGGCCTTTCCATACACCCCTTGCGGGCTGACCCGAGTGACATTTAAACCCAATGTTTTGAGTTCGTCTTCCAAAAGATATTCTAACCCTTTCGGGCAACTAACAAATAGTGAACAATTCATTGTAAATAAGGCCTTAAATAGCGGAATAGCGCTTTACCCGCGCCGGTGTGTTTCTCTTTTGATTGCTCTTCAATGGCTTTTTTGATCAACTGTCGAAGTTGCTGCACATCTTCGGGCTGAAAAGCCGCTACGAACGCGGTTAAAGCCTCTTTCCCGCCACCAATCAGGCGCTCACGCCAATCTTCAACCGCATGAAAATTTGCCGTTTGTGAACTGTCATCCGCCTGCAAATCGGCGTATGCGGCAATGATGGCATCGAAATCGGCCGATCGCA
Organism: Legionella genomosp. 1; assembly: GCA_945862275.1. Classification (GTDB taxonomy): domain Bacteria; phylum Pseudomonadota; class Gammaproteobacteria; order Legionellales; family Legionellaceae; genus DDPF01. The sequence continues at coordinate 1,113 of CAMAYA010000015.1, forward strand.
TCAACTTGCCAATCAATTGGGCTTGACGCTTGACGGCACCATGGCTTCTTAATAACTTGGCTTCCAGAATAGCGCGCCGAAGGGGGTCAGACAGTGGCAATTCATCTAATTTGCCAACACTCAACCCCACCAACTCAACGCCGATTTTTTTTAACGCCTCGGCGTCACGTTTTTTTTGTGATTTGCTTATTTCGTCCACGACCGGCCCAAATGCAATAAATTTGGACTAATTATACCCGGTTACTGCGAGCATTGCATCTTTGTTTGCACCCTTAGAGCGCCAATAAGTCCTACTAATGGCAAAGAGGTTGTATGTGATAATCAAGAGCAACAAAGAGTGCAGCCAGGTAATCGTCATGTGATTAAACAGCAACACCGCGATCAAAACCCCCAAACAACCGCCCATGCTTAAAATGAGTGTTTTTTTCAACGGGATTTTATCGTGTTTCAAAAAAGCTAGCGTGGTTAAGGGCTGCTGCATGGCACCTGCTGTCGTCATGATAGGGAACGCCACCATGGGCGATACGCCTAACAAAAACAACACGGCTTGCACCATCACAAATAAACCGATACCAACAGAGGTCAACATGCCGCACACGACCATGCCGGTAAAACCAACCACCAATTTCCATGAATGCAGTGCGATGAGCTCCCCGCCAATGGGGAAAATATGGAACTGGCGACATAACAGCAACCCAATCACCAGCGTAAAACAACACATCATGCTTAACCGGATGGATTGTTTACCCAAACGGCTCACCACACTGCCGCCGATTAGCCCGCCTAAGCATGTGCCGCCTACCAAGGTAATCAATGTAGTCAGGTCAACATCAATCAGCTGCATAAAAAAAATCGATTCAATCACACCAGGAATCACCTGTGCGCCATTATTCATGGCCGGCAACTCTTCATCGTGAAAAGTGCCTAATAATTCAGCCAGTGCAATATTCACAGCAAAACTGCCCATGCCCAATGTATCGGAAATAAACGCAACCACACCACTGCCTAAGAGCTTGCAGTAATCCATGGTGGATAAAGATACCGCCGGTTGCTTCTTCAGCTGATAAAACATGACTGCCACGCAAAATAGGCTTAAGAGCAATATCATGATGATAATCAAAGTGATGGCCATGAAATCCTTCCATTTAGCTCAAAATTAAGACATTTTACCAGAAAACGGACTCTATATGCAAGCTAAATCATCTGAGCAGTCTTTTGGTCTCCTGCCGCGATTGACGGATGTTTTAATGCATCAATAATGGACTGCACAGAATGCCCTGGAGCCAACTGCATCCCGGAATAATGGGCTCCTTCGCGGTAGACGAAAATCGGCTCACGCATGGTTAAATATCTCTCGCCATGCATGCATTCAATATGAGGCGTTGTAGTGTGTTCCCTCATGGCTATCACCATGATTGTTTTAGACAGCGTTTCTGCTAGCGCCTGGATATGAATAGCACCCACGCTTAAATTTTGATGTGTCGAATGTTTTAGATCAAAATATTTAAACTGACATACATGCGTCATTAATTCCGCAGGATTACCATATAAACCCACTTTATAATCGCTGAGATGCATTTCAATATAGCGCGCTATAATCGAACGCAATGTTGGGATATCGGTAACCGCCGTCAGGATTTTTGATGCATTAAATGCTGCAAAAAAACTATTATCGTTCTTAGGTATAGGGATGTAGTTCAAACCATGAATTTGCATGAATATATGATAACCCTCTATGCGATAATACTGTAATATTGCAGTTAATAACAACCATTAATACAGGTATCCCCATGGCACACCGCCCACGTAAACGATTTGGTCAGAACTTCTTACAAGTCAAACACATCATTGATAACATCATTCGCTCCTTGAATTTGCAGCCGAGCGATAACGTGTTGGAAATCGGTCCCGGTCTTGGCGCGTTAACAGAACCTCTACTACGAGAGTTAGACACGTTGACGGCGATTGAAATCGATAGAGATTTGCAAGCGCATTTGGCCGCAATGCCGCAAGCTCTCGGTAAATTAACGCTGGTGGACGCAGACGCGTTGACGGTTGATTACAGTCAATTTGGTAAGGATCTGCGGGTCATTGGTAATTTGCCCTACAATATTTCCACACCCTTGTTATTGCATCTACTGCACTTTGCGCCCTATATCGACGACATGCATTTTATGCTGCAAAAGGAAGTGGTTGAACGGTTATCTGCGGGCCCTGGCAGCAAGTCATATGGGCGCCTGAGTGTCATGCTGCAATATTACTGCGATGTAGAACATTTGTTTAACGTGCCACCGGAAGCGTTTCACCCCGCGCCCAAAGTGGACTCGGCCGTGGTGCGCTTAACACCGCATCTCATTTCACCCTATCCCTTTGTGGCATTTGTCGATCTAGAACAATTAGTGGCACGCGCCTTCTCTATGCGCCGTAAGACATTGGCCAATAATTTAAAACCTGAGATCAGTGCGGCAGAATTAACGGCTCTTGGAATAGATCCCGGCTTGCGGCCGGAGCAAATCAGTGTTGTGGATTATGTTCGCTTGGCCATTTATCAGGTCGAGCAACTCGCTTGAATCGGATCGGTGCCCATGTTTTGTAAAGTAACCCGGGTACCCGCCTCAGCACTGACGGCTATGGTATCATGATCGTGGACGACCACCGACATCACCTGACCAATGCTTAAATTCCGACCATTCACAGCGCCTTTGTGATCCAATACGCTGACTACAATTTTATTTTGTGCTTTCGTTTGTATCGTACAAGTGGCATTTAACGTCCAAAGGGTATGGTTGGTTATTACTTTTGAAGCATTAGGGGCTAAATTCACGTCCATGTGCTGTGCATGGGCATTGGAACACATGAAGATAGCCAAGAACGTTAACGCGGTTATACTGAAATAATTCGGCATGCATAAATCCTTAACACAAGACAATGTGCGCTAATTATATTCTATTTGGATTAAGGGGGTATTAAGTGGTATGAAATCAATCCGTTGGTCTCTTGGCATTGCCATGGTGATGATGAGCGCCTATATTTTTCAGCAGAACTTACAAAGCGTTATTCACTGGGTGGATACAGCCGGCATTATGGCACCCCTTTTGTTTTTAATATTGCATTGCATAACCAGCGTGCTATGCCTTCCTACCGTGCTACTCGTCCTGGCGGGCGGCGTGCTCTTTGGTCCCGTTTCCGGCTGTGCGCTCAATTTATTGGGTGCAACACTAGGTGCTGCGTGCGGATTTTGCATCAGCCGTCATTTATTTCCAGGCGTGTTCACCGCCAAAGAGAATACTCGTATGCATGCTTTGGTCACGCGGGTTGAGCGGCAAGGGTGGAAATCCGTCGCTTTCCTCCGATTCGCGCCCGTTCCCTATAATACGGTGAACTATGCTTTGGGCGTCACCAGCATAAAATTCAGTCATTTTATAATGACGACCATGATTTGTTTAGTGCCGAATAAAATCGTGGTCACCTATTGCGGCTACGCGGGAATCAAATTATTTGGTCTGGTTCATTGAGTCTAAAACACCGTCATGATATCACCCTCCGTTGGCAAAGAAACCAGCTTAAGCATGATGATACTATCTGGCTTCTATCAACTGACGCAGCACACTCGTTGCATACGAGCCGGCTGTTAATTCAAATGAGACCATCAAGTTAGACGCCTGCCAGCGCCAAGCAAGCTGGTTCGCAAATAACACATGCGCGCGATACGCGCGTTCGAGCCCATGCTGTTCCAGCGCGTCGCACAGGGCTTCCAATCCATCCAGCCCTTGTTGCTGGATGATAAGCGCTTCTGCTCTTACCCGTGATTCGCCAATCCCCCACAACAAGGAAGCAGGCGATGCGTCTTGACGGGCCACGCGTGCATGCAGCGCTTCATCAGGACGCTCGACTGAAAAAATACTGTGCGTTCCTGCCAGTTGCATCACATCACCTGACAAGGCCTTATCCCAGGTTTCATGCGCAACACGCGCGGATAGAATACGGTTGAATAGAAAAGAACGGGCTGCCGAATAATAAATGCCACGCAAAAATCGGTCTTTGACACGCCGCCCATGCAACAGCATGTCCACGGCCTTCACCATGTTTTGTCCTTGATGTCCAAAGCGCTGCGGGCCGAAGTAATTGGGAACGCCACCCGCCTTGATGCGCTGCAAACGCATCTCCACCGTTTCGCTGTCGTGCACGTCGCGCAAAACCAACTGAAATCGATTGCCTGAGAGCCCACCTGTTTTCAATTTTTTTAGATGACGGCCGCTGTCGACCACACGCCATCCTTCGCCGTGAAGTGCATGTACGCCAGGGATGTTTTCACCCGGACAATGCACCGACAACCATTGCGTCGTGAGCGCCTGCCTGTCTTTCAATCCGGCATATGAGATTTGTTTTACTGGTTTTCCCACAGCGCGCGCCACGCGTACAACCAGCTCCTCTGTGTTTAATCCTCTTTTTTCAATGCGTAGAAACTGGTGCTCGCCCTCGCCCGATAATGCAAACCCCAAGACCTCATCTACAACAAAATCATCCGCTGAGGCTTTAAATACACCGGTTGACAGGGGTTTTCCATAGGCGTAGGCCAATTCATTCACGTCAAATATCATTCAGTCTCATTTGGATGGTATAATGTAAAAAAAGGATTATACGCGAAAGGAGCTCATCTTGTTTCATCATCCCGAACAAAAACCGAAACCAAGCCAAACCGGACGGCACCACGATTTAATGGCCGTGGCGACACCCAAAACAATCTATGCAGACAGTCGACGGCAGGCGTTATTGCAAAAAATACGTGAATCCAGTGCGCTGGACAATCTTAAATTTAAAGACCTGTGTTTGAGTTTGCTGTATCAAGTGGCCAATCAATACCAATATTTACCGGAAACCGCGCATAGCTATTACGCCCTTCCGGGTGGCCTGCTCGATCATGCCATCAATCGAACCGAGGCGGCCCTTCATCTGTTTCGTCACGGATTGATTCATGAGGAACAGAACACGCCTTCGGATGAACAAAAACGCTGGATTTATGCCCTCTTTTCTGCAGGCCTTCTACAAGGCATTGGCAAGCTCCAACTGGATTATCGTGTAACGGTATTTGACAAGAATCAGCGGCCCCGAAAAGAGCCCTGGAATCCTCTGCTAGAACAACTGGCCTCTGTGGGACACTGCTATGATCATGCGTTTGTGCAAAACCATGACGACGCGCTGCGATGCCGATTAAACGTGCTGCTTGCCTATCAGTTAATGCCCGCAAAGGGCTTTGCCTGGATTGCAGAAAACCCCCGCGTTTTAGCGGCATGGCTGGCGTTGTTGCATGAAGACGGCACCACCGCTGAAATGTTGGGCGCCATCTTTGAACGCGCAGATGCGATTGCCATTCAACGTGATTTAAATGGGATGGTCATTAAAAGCACGAATCCAGGTGGCGCTCGACCGGCTAGAATTGGCACATTTATCGATGTGGCCCCAGAATCTGGTCTCGAAAAAGACCATTTGATAGGCGCCGCCTTTATCAAATGGTTAACACAAGCCTTAAAAACGGGGCAACTTGCCATCAACCAATCTCCTGTATTGATGACACCGGAAGGCTTGGTGTTATTAACCGAAGCGTTCCAACTGTTTATCCGTGAGGCGCCTGAATACAAAACCTGGCAAGCCGTGCAAAAAGGCTTTTTGACCTGGGGCTTGCATCGCATGGACGCCAATGGCCGCATCACCAGCCCAGACATCCAAAAAGGGGCCAATGGACTGATTTTAAATAAATATGGTTGTGTGCTGCCTGATGAATTTCAGGTCCATAACGCCAAAACAGGTCAAGCTGTTTCAATGACCGCCATCGAATTTGTGCGCATGCACCAGTCGCCCAATCATCCCCGTTCGATGCAACAATTATCTGCCTCGGGTACGTGGACGCAGCTGGATAACAGCAATCCAACTTCACAAACCATGTTTACTCGCCGTGAGTGATTATGCACTGGGCGATATTCAGGGCTGTTATGATGCGTTGCAACGGTTGCTAGAACAGGTGCATTTTAATGAACACACCGACCGGCTTTGGTTCACGGGTGATTTGGTGAATCGCGGGCCGGAATCATTGGCAGTCTTGCGGTTTATCAAACAACTCCCGCTCACGCCCCGCATCACCTTAGGCAATCATGATTTGCATTTATTAGGCCGGCTATTTAGCGACAACCCCTGGCAAAACCATGATGATACCTTGGACGACATCCTAACCGCCGCCGATGCCGAAGAGCTGGGTCACTGGCTTCGCAATCAGTCTATTGTATACCACGACCCAGCCTTAAACGTGGTCATGTCCCATGCCGGCATCGCGCCGGCATGGGATCTAGTGCAAGCACTGGCCTGCGCGCGCGAGCTAGAGCACGTGCTCGCGAGCAATCATTATCGGGATTTTCTGAACCACATGTACGGCAATGAACCGAACCATTGGACGCCTGAATTAACCGGCATGGCGCGTCTGCGTGTGATTTGCAATTATTTTACCCGCATGCGCTTTTGCAATACGAACGGCGATTTGATCTTAACCTATAAAGGAGGGATCGAGCGCGCGCCTGCAGGGCTATATCCTTGGTATGCCGTGCCGAATCGGCATGAGATTGATGCCGAGATTGTTTTTGGTCATTGGGCGGCATTGAATGGCGAATGCCCGCATCGGCGAATTCATGCCCTGGATACGGGTTGTTTATGGGGCGGGCAATTAACGGCGTTGCGCTTGCAGGATAGGCAGCGGTTTTCAGTTCCTGGGTTGTAAGCCACGCACCATGGGCGTTCAAACCAATGTCGATAACAATTTTAAGGCAGAACAGACGCGTATACGCGTTTTTCGATACCAGTCAAATTTACACGCTAGTTTTTTAGCTAGGACTCGAATTTACTCGCGCTTCACTGCTAAGCCTGCACAACCGATCTTCGGCACAGCGACCGAACCGACCACCGCGCGGCGAACCAACCCAGTGCCGTTGCAGACAACAACAGCAAAGCCACTTGCCGGGATGACAATCCCATGAGGGCATAATGCATGTCATATGCATCGGCCAATTGATTCACCAGAACCGTCAAACTCACCAGGATTACATTAACCAGTAGGATGGCAATGGCAGCACCCGCCAAGCCATAAAAAAGCCCTAAATATAAAAAAGGCCGAATGATGTAGGCGCGACCCGCTCCAATAAGCGTCAAGACTTGAATCTCCTCGTGGCGATGATGCATGGCCATGCGTAACGTGTTGCCGATGATGAGAATAACAGCTGAAGCCAACAGTATCATCAGGCCGCGAGCCATTTGGGTCGAGACATCCATTACAGTATAAAGCCGGTTCACCCATTGCATATCAAATTTAGCCTGTTCCACATGTGGGTATGCTTTCAGCACCTGCTGCAGCTCGCCTACTTTCTCCGCCGTGTTCATTTCAGGGGTTGGGATCACATCCATGACCGCAGGCAATGGATTCTCAGGCAGGTAATGCATGATGTCCTGCATGCCCTCCTGGTGCTGCAATTCAAGAAGACCCTCTGCCGCGGACTTTAACGTAACGCGCTCAACGCCTAAGGTCGACCGCACGCGCACCAGCAATGCCGTTTCATCTTGCGATGACAAGGGAGAATCCAGATAGAGCAAAACGTGTCCTCCACGCCGCCAATCATGGGTGAGTAATTGCAGGTTATCCGTAAAAACCCAAAACAGGGTCGGCAAGGTCAACGTAATGGCAATCACCATCACCGTCATGAAGGTCGCCACGGGCTTTTGCAAAAGCAATTTAACGCACTCGGTGCTGGCCTGTGCGTGATAAGCCAGGTATTTTTGTAAACGACTCAACATACGTGGCCCCCTTTTAGGCTGACAATGCGATGCTTCATGCTCGCAATCATGGCTAAGTCATGCGTTGCAACCAATATGCCAACACCGGCTTGGTTTAATTGTTCAAAGGTATTCATAATATCGCGAGACAAAGCCGGATCCAGGTTTCCCGTGGGCTCATCTGCGAGTAAAATACTGGGCTTATGGACTACCGCACGTGCGATTCCGATGCGTTGTTGTTCTCCACCCGAAAGATGAGACGGCCACATTTTTTCTTTTGCCAGCAAGCCCACCATGTCGAGCGCTGCATGCACGCGCTTGGTGACTGTTTTAGGGGGGCAGCCCTGAATGTAGAGTGGCAAGGCCACATTTTCAAACACCGAGCGATCGGTTAACAACCGCGGGGTTTGGTGGGTAAAGCCTAAGCTGGCACGATAAGGTGCAACATCACGAGGTTTCAGGTGATCTAGGCGCCGCCCATGCACCACGATATGGCCTGTAGACGGCTGGTCTAACAATGCGATGAGTTTGAGTAACGTGCTTTTCCCGGCGCCAGAGTGCCCGGTAAGGAACGCCATCTCCCCTTTTTCAAGTGAAAAATCAATCTGGCCGAGGGCTTCGTAGCCGCCAGGATAGCGTTTGCTGACTTGGTTAAATGTGATCATCATTAAATATTGCATTCACAAATTGCGACGCATCAAACAATCGCAAATCTTCAATGCCCTCGCCAATCCCTAGGTAACGAAATGGTATCCTTAATTCATTGGCAATGGCAAACAATATTCCACCTTTCGCGGTCCCATCGAGTTTCGTCATCGTGATCCCGGTTAATCCCACCGCTTGATTAAATTGCCGCGCTTGATTGAGTGCGTTTTGCCCCATGCTGGCATCCAACACCAACATGGTTTCATGGGGAGCAGCAGGGTCGAGCTTTTGCAGCACGCGTTTGATTTTTTTCAATTCATCCATTAGGTTGTTTTGGGTGTGCAAGCGGCCTGCGGTGTCCGCAATCAACACATCAAATCCGCGTGCACGTGCCGCCTGCAAGGCATCAAAAATTACCGAGGCACTATCAGCACCCGTGTGTTGCGCAATCACGGGGATTTGATTGCGTTCACCCCACACCTGCAATTGTTCAACCGCTGCCGCACGAAACGTGTCCCCCGCCGCCAGCATGACTTTTTTACCCGCCTGCTGATATTGTTTGGCCAATTTACCAATGGTGGTGGTTTTTCCCGCGCCGTTCACACCCACCATTAAAATAACAAATGGGGTGTGGCCTTCAGCCTGGGGCATAAAGGGTTGTTCCACCGGCGTTAAGATGTCCTGCAGTTGACTTTTCAATGCAGCAAATAAAGCCTCACCGTCCGTCAATTGTGCTCTTGCGAGCCCATCTGTCAGTTGGTTCAAGATCTGCGTGCTGGTTTCAATTCCAACATCAGCACGGACCAATAACGTTTCAAGTTCGTCCAGCAAAGCCGCATCGATTTCTTTTTTTCCCAGCAGTAACTGGCCGATCCCATCGCCCAATTGATGGCGTGTTTTGCTTAAGCCTTGTTTGATGCGCAAAAAAAGCCCGGGCGATGTTGAATCGTCGGCTGGATTGGACACGGAAACATCGGGTGTTCCCTGATTGCGTTGAAACCATTTAATCATAGAGTATACAAAGCCTAAGAAATGTGGAATTCTATCATCTTTTTCACAAAGGGGCGCGTCATGCGCATGATCTTCATCCTATTCGCGTTGTGTGCTAGCGCGCTATCTGCTCAAACACAACAGTTTACATTGGATAATGGATTAAAAATACTGGTAAAGGAAGATCATCGCGCGCCCATTGTTGTCTCGATGATTTGGTACAATGTGGGATCGGCCGATGAGCCGGGAGGGATCACCGGGGTTTCACATGCACTAGAACACCTGATGTTCAAAGGCACCGCGCAATATCCATTAGGCGTTTTTTCAAAAACCATGGCCGGTATCGGGGGCCAGGAAAATGCAATGACGAGCAATGATTACACGGCTTTTTATGAAAACACAGCGGCATCCCATTTAGGCTTGAGCTTAAAACTAGAAGCCGATCGAATGCAGCATTTATTACTCGACCAAGAAGAGTTTGGTCGTGAGATAAAGGTGATTCAAGAAGAACGACGTTTGCGCACCGACAATAGCCCACAAGCCTTAACCTTTGAGCGGTTTTTAGCGACAGCCCACCTTAGCTCCCCGTATCATCACCCGGTTATTGGCTGGATGAGCGACTTGAAACACATGGATGTTGGTGATGCGCGTGCCTGGTACCTGCGCTATTACACACCCAGCAATGCGACATTGGTCGTTGTAGGCGATGTTCAAGCACCTGCGGTTTACGGCTTGGCCAAGCAGTATTTTGGCGCCATCGGCACACGTACTTTACCTGCTCGAAAATCACAACCAGAGCCCCCCGCATTGGGGAAAAAAACAGTCTTCGTCAAAACGCCAGCTCAGATCCCCATGCTGCTTATGGGATACACCGTTCCATCGATTAAATCAGCTAGCCCCACTGACGCCAGCACGCCATACGCATTGGAGATTATCTCAGGCCTTCTCAGTGCCGGGGACAGCGGGCGATTTAATAAACAATTGGTTCGCAGCAGCCAAGTGGCCAGCAGTGCTGATGCGTATTACAACCCTTATGCACGCTACCAAACCCAATTCGTGTTGTTCGGAACCCCTAGCAAAGCGCATACGGTGGCGGATTTAAGTGCCGGCATACAGCTTGAAATCAAACGATTGAAGGACACGCCTGTAGATGCGCATGAATTGCAGCGCATTAAAACCCAGCTGATTGCGCAAAAGACCTTTGAACGAGACTCCATCTTTACACAAGCCATGGAATTAGGCCTATTGGAAACAGTAGGCTTAGGCTGGAAAACAGCCGACCAATACGTAGAACGCATCCATGCCATTACGCCGGAACAGATACAAAAAACAGCACGGTGCTATTTTCAGGATGATGGTTTG
>CAMAYA010000016.1 GCA_945862275.1 Legionella genomosp. 1
ACCCAATTTAACATCGTCTTAATGCGGACTGCGATGGAACTTCAAGGAACACTGTTTTTGTCCAAACCAATCCGTTTAGGCGCGATTTACCACAATATAACAACAAAATACAATTTAAATTGATACACCCCACCGATGATATTCGTCTCATCACGCGCATAGCCCGACGCTGTCTCAGAAAACTCTACAAATCCGGTTTTCACTACAAAAAGGTAGGCGTTTGTTTAGAGGATTTAACTCAAAGCCATGACCAACAGCTGGATTTGTTCCATCAGTCAACCGAGGCAACCTTGCAAAAAACAGCGGATTTAATGAATGCATTGGATGGCATTAATCGAAAGTTTGGACGCCATACGATTAAGCTGGCCGCGGAAGGATTTATTAAACCATGGGCCATGCGGGCCGACATGCAATCCCCCCACTACACCACCCGTTGGTCGGATTTACCAACGATTAAAAATGGGATGTGAGCTAAGAAATAGCAGCCATATCCTGGCTTAACGTATCAAGAAAAAAATCCAGATCAGTTCGGCATCGTTTACTGTTGGGTTCTTCAACAACCAGGGTCGTGAATGGTTGTGAAAACAGACCATGCATATGAAGGCCTCCGTTTACTCACGAATGTTTGTAACACCACGCGATACCTCATGGTGGAATGGTACAGAATACTATTATTGTTGTCCGTCGAAGTGATACCGGCAAACGATTCTGATCTAAAGCCCAATTGCAGAAGGAGATGTCCGACACACCTGATAAAAAACCGGGGTACTGGTTTTGCACCCCTTGCACGCGCTCGCACATGCCACCTTTTCGTGACAGCGCTCAATCACCCCTTTTCGAACCCAAATATCCAGCATCGGTTGCAAGGCCTGTTCGTCCACATGAAATTCGCGGGCCATCTGTTGCGTGCTGGCGACTTGTGACTGCCGTATAAAATCACGTATTTGCAATAACATGGCGCCCTCCAGGCAATGCGGTTTGCATGCGAATCAAAGCAACCGCACCCCCTACACAACAGACCACACTCAACAAGTACGCCACGGTTTGCCGTGGGTGGGCTACCAACGTGGCCAATTGATAAAATGAAACCGCTGTTACATAAGCGACCATCAGCGACCACCCGATTGAAAACCACATCAATCGACGGCTGGCCTCTTGGCGAATAGCCGCCATGGTGGAGATGCACGGAATATACAATAGAATAAACAGCAAATAAGCGTAGGCACCCGCTTTCCCATCAAAGTGCTGGTACATGATGCCATACACCGATTGTGAACTCCCCTCCATTGCAGCGTTCGCATGCAATGGATTCTGAAACGCATCGCCTAAATGCGCCAAATTTTCTGGAATCGACCACACGGCTCTTTGCAATTCCCCAATAAAATCAATACTTGCAGGCACGGCTTGAGTCAAATGCCCCATCTGCGCGTACAACGTGTTTAAGGAACCCACCACCACTTCTTTGGCTAACGTGCCAGTCAACAATCCAACCGTTGCAGGCCAGTTGTCTGGATGCAAGCCCATGGGCGCAAAAATAGGGGTCAGTGACTGTCCCAGCCAGGATAAAATAGATACACTACTGGCATTGCTTACGCTCAGACCACCTTGAAGCGTGATGGCATTCAAACCACCCAGAATGACACACACCGGAATGATAAATCGGCCTGCGCGAGTAACAAAAGAGCGTAAACGCCGAGCGGTTTCTTTCGCCAAACGACTAAACGATGGTCGGTGATAAGCCGGCAACTCAAGTATTAAAGGCGATGTTGGTCCGCGCAACACGGTTTTTCTCAACAAGAATCCGGTGAGCACCGCCATCAGGATGCCCACTAAATACAACGAGAACACCACGTTTTGCCCACCGGTGGGGAAAAATGCCGCCACAAACACGGCATAGATGGCTAAACGCGCGCTGCATGACATGAACGGGCTCATGAGCACGGTCAGCAGCCGGTCACGCTCAGAATCCAACGTGCGGGCCGCCATGATGGCTGGCACATGGCATCCAAACCCTACAATCATGGGCACAAACGACTTGCCCGGCAAGCCCAGCATGCGCATGACCTTGTCCACCACAAAGGCCGCACGTGCCATGGAGCCGGAAGCTTCGAGCAAAGATAAAAAGAAATACATCGAAGCCATCACGGGAATAAAAGTGAGCGTAGTATTGATTCCTTTCCCAATGCCATTGGCACACAAGGCAATCACCCACGCAGGTGCGTGCACCTGTTGCAAAACCCAGGCAACGCCTTGTACAAAAATCGTGTCGGTCGTGATGTTAAAGAAATCTTGGAACGCGCCCCCGACATTAATCGCCAAGAAAAACATCAAATACATCATGGCAAAAAAGATGGGCAATGCCCACACCCGGTGCAACACAATGCGATCCAACTTGGCTGTGATGTGTTCGCTGGCATCCGTACGCTTATGTTGCACACGGGTAACCACAAGGTTCACGGCTTGATAGCGCGCGTCAGCCATCAAAATGTCCATAGACAGCTCTGATTGGTCGTCTATGTGGCAGTCCAACCCATGCGTTAACACGGTATCCCCTTCCAGTATCCGGCGCGCCAAATAGGGCACGCGTGACGAAGGTTCGCCGCTTGACAAGAGCTGTTGTTCGAGACTCGCTAATGCACTCTCTATGGAAGGCGGCAGAGCCATCACCAGCGGCGGGCTCACCGGTGGCAATGCACAAATCGCCTGTTTTAAATCAAGCAGCCCTACTTGCTGGTGGGCTTGCAACATCACAACCGGGCATTGCAATTCGGCAGACAATGCGAGTGCATCAATGGCAATGCCCCGCTGCTGAGCGATGTCCGTCATATTAATGGCAACAATTACGGGCTTGCCCAACTCCAATAATTGACTGGTCAAATACAAGTGTCGTTCCAAATGACAGGCATCGACCACGTTGATCATCAGATCTGCGTCACTTTCTGCCACCGCAAGGGCTGCGATTTGCGCGTCTTGACTGGAGTCGTCAAGCGTAGACACCAACGAATAAACCCCCGGCAAATCCGTGATTTGAATGGATTGCGCATGGATCTTAAACGTGCCTGTTTTTTTCTCAACCGTGACGCCAGGCCAATTGCCGACCTGTTGATTTTCGCCGGTTAACGCATTAAATAGCGTGGTCTTCCCGCAATTCGGATTCCCCACCAACATCACATGTGTCATGCACGCTCCCATTGCAAATAGCGAGCCTCATCGAGTCGTAAGGTCAGCGATGTGCCCCGCACGTCAACCTGCACGGGGCAACCGAGTGGAGCCACCCGAACAACATGAATTTCCACGCCGCGGGTCACGCCTAAAGACAATAGCCTCCGGCGATACGACACATCCGTTTGGCCAAAATCGACCAACCGTGCGCGATCACCTGGAATCAAATCGGTCAAGGTTACCATGCTCACCTAAGTATCAATGGTAAAAAATTCAGTATAACACAAATGCTATCGAGAATCATTCGCATATGCGAATCTTCTCTGTTATCTATTCAAAGGAGATTCATAATTGAAATAATTCCGAATGCGATCCAGTACGAACAAGCCTCAAATGATGGATACGATTTACCACCATCCTGCTCTAACTCATTGATTGCTGCTCGAGTAACTCGATTAGGCGTCCTTATTTAAACGGAAGGCCTTTTCTCATGACAATTTGCGCATACAATGCATTGATTGCCTGGGATGCCGTAATGCCAATTTTTTTTAAGATAGCATCGCCCATCTCTTTTAATTCAGGCTCTATTCTGGCCTGAACAGTCGTTGCTCTAGTCATTACGCAACTCACTAAAAGTAATTTATTATACATACTATGTTGTAGTTGAAAAGTTAAGCCACGATCAGCCCTGAATCGTGCATCACTAAACAGGGTACGATCAATCAAAAATGACTCAAATCTCGATGTGCATGTCTTGCTAAATAATCCAGCGACTGCATTTCCTCTAATCGACTAACCGTACGCTGAAATGACTTCAATAACGGACCCTCCAAATACAAACCGGTCGCCGGCACCGCTGCCGATACAACCAAACGAATACCGCGGTCATACATCACGTCAATCAAGTGAATCAGCAGCAAGACGCGTCCCGTGTCATCTCGAGACAGTGCCGGAATGCCACTCAAAAATACCGTGTCAAACCGATCAGCTAACTCCAAATAATCCAGTTGGCAACGAGGAACATTGCACAGCACGTCAAACGTGAACCAGACTGCGCGCTCACTGCATTGAACGCATCGAATCAAACGGTGTTGAACTGTTAAATCTACGCCTGGATGGGACGCTTGGCCCAACGCATTGAATTGTTCGGTTAAGGCGTCCTCGGAGGCCTGATTTAATGGGGTTAAATAGGCCTGAGCCAACGGCATGCGTCCCCGGCGGTAATCATGATCTTCGGTTAATATCACAGATTGGCAATGTGCATTTAACAATGCAATCGCTGGCATGAACCGCTCGCGTTGCACGCCTTTCCAATACAAATCATCCGGCGCGGTGTTAGCGGCCGCTACCAGCACGATATCATGCTGAAACAAGGCTTGTAATAATTCGGCGAGTAGCATTGCATCAGCCACATCATGGACCAAAAATTCATCCAAACACAGCAGGCGCGTTGTTTTTGCAAGATCGGCCGCAATGCGCCGCACCGGGTTTTTCTGTCCCTGCAAGCGGCGCAATTGTGCATCAATTTCTTGCATGAATTGATGAAAATGAAATCGTTTTTTATTCTGAATCGAGAGGCCCTCGTAAAACAAATCCACTAAATACGTTTTTCCCACGCCAACAGGACCATATAAATACAAGCCCATCACGGTTTTTTTTGCACCCCACCAAGACCGTTTTGGTCGGGTTAATTCCTCAGACACGCGTTGCAACTCGCCTAACACCTTTCGCTGCAACGGATCATCATTGATTTCACCTCGCGCCACCGCGGCATCATAATCTGCAATCAACACCATCAGACATCCACCTGCGTGCGAACCCAATCCATCAATTGCTCTTTTAAGGGAATGAGTTTTCCATGAAAAAAATGGCTTGTGTCTGGAAACTGAATGAGTGCAAGCGCCGGCGATCGTGCGATAAAATCCAACACCAACGGTAACGGCACCACCTCATCCACCTCTCCTTGCAGCACTAGCCACGGCTCAGGCTCTGATTCAAATCCGGTGTAATCAAAATGATGCACAGGCGGCGCCACGGTAATCAACATCACATGCGGATGCTGTGCCGCCGCGCGATAGGCAACATACGAACCAAATGAAAAGCCTGTAAATAACACGCTCGTGTCAGGCCGCTCACTGACCCATTGACGCGCCAACAACAACATGTCTTCGGCCTCGCCCACACCGGCATCATATACTCCAGCAGACTGCCCTACCCCGCGAAAATTAAACCGCAAACTGGCAATGCCCAACGCGCTAAATGCCCGCATCATGGTCGTTACCACTTTATTATTCATCGTGCCCCCTTGCAGGGAGTGTGGGTGACCGATGATGGCGATAAAATGCGGGTTTGCATCCGCAGGCACCGACAGCGCGACCTCTAAGGGGCCGACTAATCCCGGAAAAAGAAAGGTGTGCTCGCCGAGTTGATTGAATGGTTTTGTTAGCTGCATAAAAAAATTCTATGGTTTAGGAGTTGGAAACCATTATATAATAAAACAGTAGTGCGCATCGACTCCAACCGAAGGAGCGGTGACGTTTCATTTTAATTTATTTTTTTGGAGGACTTGATCCATGAGACAAGTACCCGAGGCTGCCATGAAATTCAATGATTTCAAACGTAAAAAAGAACAACAATCAAAAATCAGCATGCTAACCTGTTATGACTACCCATCCGCCTGCATGATTTCAGAATCCAACATCGATTGCGTACTGGTGGGCGATTCCGTCGCCATGGCCGTGCACGGCCACGACAGCACGATCATGGCCACTCTCGAGATGATGTGCCTGCATACTGCCGCGGTTTCACGCGGGCTTAAAGGTCGGTTTTTAATCAGTGACTTGCCCTTTCTCTGCCATCGAGAATCCATTGCCAACACAATACAGAACGTCAAGCCGCTGCTACAAGCCGGCGCGCAGGCCATTAAAATCGAAGGCGGCGACAGGGACGCCTGCCAAACCATCGCGTACTTGGTCACTGCAGGCGTCCCTGTCATGGGACACATTGGGCTCACCCCACAATCTGTTTTGCAATTGGGTGGATATCGCATTCAAGGTCGTGCAGAAGAAGAGGCGGCGGCCCTCATTCAACAGGCAAAAAATTTAGAGGCCGCAGGCTGCTTCGCATTGGTCATTGAATGCGTCCCTGCAACCGTTGCCAAGGCCATCACAAACGCATTAAGCATCCCCACCATTGGGATTGGTGCTGGCGTTGAAACCGATGGGCAAGTGTTGGTCTGGCATGACATGCTCGGGTTGCAAACCGAATTTAAACCCCGCTTTGTCAAATCGTTTGCAGACGGCAAAACAGTGCTGCTCGCAGGCATCAACGCCTTTGCAGATGACGTTCATCGCGCTCATTTTCCAACAGCAGATCACGCCTTCTAAGGAACCCTCATGCAAGTATTTCGCGATTTAAATGAATGGCGGCAGGTTCGAAAGACCCTGCCCGCTCATCAATCCATTGGTTTTGTCCCTACCATGGGGAATTTACATGCAGGTCACGCGTCATTGTTTACTACTAGCAAGCAAGAAAATGACTGCACCATCGCCAGTGTATTTATCAACCCCACCCAATTCAACCAACCCACTGATTTTAAGCACTACCCACGCACGTTAGATGCCGATTTGGCATTGCTTGAACGCACAGGCGTGGATTATTGCCTGCTACCGGATAAGCAAGCGGTTTATCCAGATGAGTACCGTTACAAGCTCGATGAAATCAGCCTCGCACATCAAATGGAAGGCCGTCAACGACCAGGCCATTTTACAGGTGTATTGACCGTGGTCATGAAGCTCTTCAATCTGGTGAGGCCAACGCAGGCGTATTTTGGCGAGAAAGATTACCAACAACTGCAATTGATTCGAGGCATGGTGGACGCTTTTTTTATGGACATCACCATCGTAGGCACTCCCACCATTCGTGAAGCCAGTGGACTCGCATACAGCTCACGCAATACCCGATTAACCACGGAGCAACGCCAGCAGGCCGACCAATTTGCGACTATTTTTCATCAGCATTCTTCGTGTGAGCAAATAATCAAGGCACTTGATGCGATTGGGGTCGCTGTAGATTACATCGAAGAACACGAGGGGCGACGTTATGCGGCTGTCCACATAGGGGATGTGCGTTTGATTGACAATTACTGCTTTTAATCCTGCAAATCAATTGACCTCCCTCATCACACTCAATCTCTAGAACGGCAAATACGCCGCTCCATCCACGCCGCCAACAATAAGGTAGACACCACCGCCAATACAACCCCGTAAGTCTCCCAACCGGCACCCACCAAACTTAACGCATCAGGGCTATGCAAAATAGAAAAGGGAATAGCTAGCAGCACATCCAGTAATGCAGAACCCGCAACCAGTCCACAGGCAATGCGCGTACCCATTTGTTTTCGCTGATTGTCCTTAAGACCACCCATTTTTTGAGCTAAACGGCGTTTCACAAAAAAGGCAATCATCCCGCCTAGAAACAATGGGAAAGACGAAGAAATAGGCAAATACATGCCGATTGCGATGCCTAGAATAGACAGCTGAATAAACCGCTGTAATTTAAATAAACGATTACACAAGATAACCAAAGCAATAATCGCCGCTCCCGCCAGCATCATGGTCCACGGCAGGCTGTTACGAAATACACCTTCCGTAATCGCCGCAAGCAGTGCTGCCGTGGGTGCTGGGAGTGATTGACTGACGTCCATACCTGCATGCGGCATCACGCCTGCAATGCCATAAACATTGAACAACACTTGCATCACCGGTGGGATAACGATGGAAGACACCACCACCCCCAGGAGCAGCATCACTTGTTGTTTCCATGGGGTGGCCCCCACCAATTGGCCTACTTTTAAATCCTGCGTATTGTCATTGGCGATCGCGGCAATCCCCGTCACAACTGATCCAATGATGATGATGATCGCTTCAGCGGCTACAATTTGATCTTGAGTCAGCGGCAAGGGAATGACCACGTGAATCAAGCTCAGCAACAACCAAGAAGCAAATAAAATTCCAGCAATCACCACTGAACTGCCAGGGCTTGCCGTCACACCCACCATGCCAGAAAAATAGGCCGTAATGACTGAAAATAAAAAACCAATGATCAATACATACAATACCGCACCAAAGACCAAGGTCGGCGCAAACTCTCCATCCAAGCCCACGCCATCCAATGGGAAGATAAATTGAAAAAATAAAAACAATGCCGCAGCCATCAGGGCAATCCCGATCAAAATATAGGGCACAGGAATGTCTTTGTCAGTGCGCAACAATGGAATAGCATTCACCCGCTTGCTTGTAAAAGCGCGCAAGGACAAGTAGATATTATTGGCCAATGGTTTGCTCAATTTCATAAACGTCCAAATACCGGCAAACAACATCGCCCCTATACCTAAATAGCGTAGCTCACTGTTCCACAATAAGATGGCGGCTTTTTGCGTCGGGTATTGCTGCAGAAATTCAGGATAAAATTGGCTCAAAATTGGCAAGGCAAACAACCAAGAAATAACAGCACCTGCAAATATACTGCACGCCATGTCAAATCCAACCAAGTAGCCCGCTCCTATCATGGTCGCTGAAAAACCAGCGCCCAAGCCAAATATAGAGCGCTTCACAACAAACCAGTGACTCCAGCTATTGGCGATGATTTTAAATCCAACCTGGAATAACTCCAGCGTGGCCCCAATCGCCCCACCATACACAATGTCCCGCATGCCTATTTTTTCACTCGATGATTTTAATACTTCCGCAATGGCACGCCCTTCAGGGAATTTCAATGCCTTGTCATGCACCAGCAACCGCCGCAAAGGAATGGAGAACAATACACCCAAAACACCGCCACTCAGCGCGATGAAAAAATTCGTCAGGTAATCAAAATGATGCCAATATTCAATAATAATCAAGGCAGGAATGGTATATACGATGCCACCAGCCACCGCTTCTCCAGCGGATGCCGCCGTTTGCACAGCATTGTTTTCCAAAATGGTCGGGTTTTTAAAAAACCGTAAAATGCCCATGGATAGAATGGCGGCAGGAATCGATGCAGACGTCAGAATACCTAGTTTCAACGCGAGGTATGCGTTTGATACAGCCAAAATAACCGTTAATGCAATCGCCAGCAAAATGCTACGAACCGTTAATTCAGCGATTTTTTCTTCAGCAGAAATATAAGAACTCATGCAAGGTCACTCCAATGCGGGCACGTGATGCGGCGGGACAAGCCACGCCGAGTGATGATTTGTGTCATAAATATCCCATTCTTTTGCGCTATATTGAGATGTATCGATATCCAATAACAGCCAGCATAAAAAAGCGGCCACTGTTTCCGGTGACAGCAAGCGATGGTCTTGCTTTAACTGCTTAAAAAAATCGCGCTTATCCGGACTCATGTGATGAGCCTCCCGAATGCGTGCTTGCATCTGGGTATCAATGATACCCGGCATCACACTGGCAAACGCCGTGAGGGGCGATTCCAGTTGCCAACACTGGGTTAACATAGACAACGCGGCTTTTGATACACAGTATGCAGCCCAACCCGCTACCGGGAAATGCGCCGCCCCTGAACTGATGTTTAATACACGGCCTGCGGTCAATTTATCCAGGAGCAATTGGGTTAAAAACAATGGCGCATTCACATTGGTTGCCATGCATTGTTGCCAGGATGACTCATCCACTTCGCTGATAGGCAGCATGGGCTCAATAATGCCAGCGTTGTGAATAAGACCTTGAATAACAGGCAAATGATGCAAATGGGTTTTAACCCGCTGGCGCCCTTCGGGTATAGAGATGTCTGCGCGCACATACTCAATCTTTGGGGACAATGCTGCCGTACGGATTAAATCGTCCTCACCACGCCCCACAATGCATACCGATTGACCACGTGTGGCCAATGCAAGCGCCAAGGCGCGGCCAATGCCACGCCCCCCTCCGGTTACAACAAACACAAGCAGGCCTCAATGGATTACGAATGATCTGCGAATGATAACAGAGGCATGAATATTTTACCTAAAAATACACCGTTCTCGACTTTAAATTATCTCCCTACGCAAGAACATGGCCTGTATAAAGGCAATTAAGATGACCTGTGCTAGTCACGTTATCATATAGGATATAAGGCAATAAGGCAATTTGGGCCAGGCATCGGCTTGAAATACCCTAAAAAACCTGGCACAGTGTAGTGATTCTGATTGATTCATAAGGACATCATCATGAAATTAAGCTTCAAATTCTTCATGCTGTTAACCCTGCTCGGACCATCCGTCCATGCGGATACGGTACAAGCGATAAAAGCACCCGCAGCGCCCGAACCTGTCATCGAATCAACCGTGCCTACTGCGCCGAAATTAAAGCCCGTCATCAACTGCGAATACCCCATCCCGGCTGACGTTGTCACCGTGGATAATGCCTTGCTATCAACATGGGCCACAAAAGCCGCCGTGCAATCCTTTGATTTTAATGCCCCCAACATGGATTCCCAATTGGGCTTACTAAAATTGTGCTATACAACGCAAGGTTGGCAAGGGTTTATGGATGCGCTAACGAAATCGGGCAATGTGGATGCCATTAAATTACAAAATCTAACCGTCAGTAGCCAAGTGGATGGCAACATCACCATCAATCCTGTCAAAGAAAATCAATGGAAAATTGCAGTCCCTTTGCATGTGGTTTATCAAAATGACAAAGAACGGCTCACGCAATTGCTGAGTATTGAATTACTCGTCGGCCGAAATGCATCGGGTACCTTAGGGATCATGCAAATCATTGCGACACCACGAGAAGCTGCCGTCACGCCGACTGAAGAAGTGCCCTCAACGTGAGACGCCCTTCGCCATACAGTACTTTGACTAACCGACTTTCTGGTTCCATTAACTGGCTCGCTAACGTTTCTGAGGCTAACCTAGCAGGATAAATTGATAAATCCTCTTGCGTGCTCCAGATCTCACACGGCATGTTTATTCCTGTCGGTTAAGCGTATCAAACCGCATGGTGATGCCAATATTAAAGACCGGCGTATTCAAATCATCTCGAATCGCCTTGAGCTCACCGGCACTAGCCTGCACACCTAAGAGCGGCGTAAACGCATAACGCACGCCAACCATCGGCAGAACCAATGCCCCACCACTCAATGCGAGCCCCCCTCCCCCACCGGCGCCTACAAAAAGTGAGCTAAACAATTGAATGGGTTGATGAAAGAGATTGGGCGTTTGAATGCCAGGTCCAATCATACCGGTCGCATACCCGCCCGCATGGTACCCACTGTATGCGCCTGTTGCCTGGTAACTGAAGAAAAACCAGGGCGTAAATATTTGATCAATTTGAATACCTATCAATTCAATCGGTGAGGTCGTGTCATCAAACGTGCGTTGTGGATGCAGATACGTTTGATTAAACGTCTGGAAACGCCACCCTTGAATCACGCCTTTATCAGACAACCACTGGGTGGGATGCAATGA
>CAMAYA010000017.1 GCA_945862275.1 Legionella genomosp. 1
AATAACCTTAAAAATACTCGACCACCCTACGACAGAGCGGGCTGGATTAACGCAGTGTGCATATCCACATGAGCGATATTATCGGTAATCTGGCTTCAAGGATAGTAAAATTGTGCGAAAGAATATTTTAAAAAAAAGCTGAAACGCGCTATAGCATTTGATTGTTCAATTCATCCAGAACTGCTGGCAACTGGTCTATTAAGCCTAATATTGAATTGTGAATAACTTTTTGGATTTATATTTAACCAGATCGCTTGACAAGATTTTATATTTAACTAACTAGTTGAAAATAATGGGATTCAACTTGATTTCCATGGTGGGCGCCCGCTTTATATTATCCACAAAATCGGTGGATAACTCTGTGTGTAGCATGTTAAACACGTTGAAAACATTGGGTATCGCACCATTTATTCATAACTGACCAATCCGCTTAATGGTATCATGTGATTTATTTCATTGTTAAGGGAACAATATGAAACTCATTACACGTTTTAGGTTTCTACTATGGCGCTTCGGGCACTTTGAAGTCCCATTAATCGGTTATTTACGTCCTAAACTATTCGCGCTGACGGATCAAGAAATCATCATCAAGCTGCCATTAACCCGACGCAGTAAAAACCATCTGAATAGCATGTATTTTGGTGCTTTATCAATCGGGGCTGACGTGGCGGGTGGGTTTCACGGTCTGTATCATGCTCAACAAAGTGGACTGAATGTATCACTGGCATTCAAGTCATTTGAAGCCCATTTTTTAAGACGCCCAGAATCAGATGTGTATTTTGTCAGCACGATGGGCGAAGAGGTGCGTAACATGATTATGGAATCAAAACGAACGCGGTTGCGTGTTAATAAACCCATACGCGTTAACGCATATACGCATTATTTTGAAAACCGAGAGGAAGTAGCCCATTTTGTTTTGGAGCTTTCACTGAAGATCATTGGTAACTCCCCAGGCGTAAGCTATTTATCACATGAATGAACTTATTTATTTCAATTGACATTTGAGGCTACCCTTATGAAAGATAAAGAAGAACCAAAACAAACCATATGGATTAAAATAGCTCGGTCACCTTGGGTACAAGGCCCGGTTTTGGGCTCTAGTGTCATGATGTTGGTTGCACCATTAAAAGCTATTTTGGGATGGATTGACCTTGGAAATATACCCATCGAGGATGAATAATATTGTTTTTTTACCCACGTGGGGGATCGGATGAGCCGCGGATTTTCTCTCATTGAATTATTAATGGTTCTCGCCATTACTAGCATCCTTGCCGCAATAAGCTACCCCAATTATCGCGATTACATCACACGCGCACACCGTGCAGAAGGTAAAACTGCACTGCTAGACTTGGCCTGTCGCATGGAGCACTATTATTCCGAGCACAATACTTATCAAACGGCCACCATAGGCACCGGAAACGAGTCCGATGTATTAGGTCAAAGCCAGTCAGAAAGGCTTGGATATATCCTATCGATTGCGCGTGCCACGGATGAAACTTATCTTTTAAAAGCTACAACCAGAAGCATCACCCAAGACGTACAGTGTCCATTGCTCACCTTAAACCATTCAGGCGCTAAAGGCCCAAGCGATGGCAACGCACCCTGCTGGTGATATATATCAATACAAATGAACCAGTTGCGTGTGAATATCAACTACAAAATAACGCCGAAACGTTTGAAAGGAATCAATCGTTGGCCATTGTTCAGCTTTTGTTCCCATGCGAAACAATTCGGCCTTAAAAATAGGCCGGTAATAATGCTTAATAAAAGGCTTGATCTCGGACGGATGATTAAAATTTTTCACCAAAACAGTGGCATTTTCGGCCAAGTGTGACAAATTAACCCGTTCCAAAACCTGGGTTGTTTCGGGTAGCTCGTCTGACTCAGTCGATTCGATCCACTTTAATAATACCGTGCGCGGTTTAATGCACAACAGCTGCTGGCCTTGTTGGATGCTAGGCTCCATCAAGATGATCTGATCGTGCAATTCAAATTTAAAACAACACAAGAAATCTAAAAAGGTTCCTTCAATGCCCTCGCACACATCTCCACCCAGCGCACGGCTTATTTCATGTCGAAACATGGTCGGGAACAGGCGTTCGATCTCATTGAGTGTTTCTTCTTCAGTATTTTGCTTAGCCAATGTATAGGCTGTTGGATCCCGTCGCAATAAACGAAGGCTAGGAAAATCCATGTCGGGCAATTGTGTTTCAAGAAACGACAAAAAAGCGGCCGTTGGCTTTAATACAACAACATCCGATTCATTTTGTTGCATACGTCTCTCCTTAAATTAACTCATCCTGAGTACAAAGTACAAAGCGACACCAACATCTACCCCTCTTTCTTTTGGAGGACAACCAGGATATCACTTGTTCAAAATGAAGTGCAATACATCCACTCATTTTTTTTGCACGAACACAATCGAATCCAACCCAGCTATGTAAATGACACCCAAAGTAGTAGAATGCTCAACAAGAAAAACGTTTAAGGCGCATCATGCCCACTTCTAATCACACCTTTAGCCAGCGATTACTCGATTGGTTCGACCAGCATGGGCGAAAAGATTTGCCTTGGCAGCATCCACGTAGCGCTTACCGGGTATGGATATCGGAAATCATGTTGCAACAAACGCAGGTCAAAACCGTCATTCCTTATTTTCTACGCTTTATTGAGCAATTTCCGGATGTGCAATCATTGGCATCGGCGTCTGAAGATCATGTCTTGTCACATTGGTCAGGACTTGGGTATTATAGTCGAGCACGCCATTTGCATCTTGCCGCCAAAAAAATACATGCCGAACATAAGAATGAATTTCCACGGGATTTAGAAACATTAATAACATTGCCAGGGATTGGTCCATCAACAGCAGCAGCCATTGCCTCGTTGGCATTTAATCAACAAACAGCCATATTAGATGGAAATGTCCGGCGCGTCTTAAGTCGTTATTTTCGCGTAGATGGACAAGCATCGCTTGCCCACGTAAAACAAACCTATTGGAACTGGGCTGCAGCATGCATGCCTAGTACACGTTGTGCCGACTACACCCAAGCCATCATGGATTTAGGCGCCACGTGTTGCACGCCTAAAAAACCTGACTGCGTCGCATGCCCTTTGCAAACCACCTGCCAGGCCTTTCAACACAAAGTGGTGAATGATTATCCGAATAAACCAGTAAAAAAAACATTGCCTATCCAGCGTCAGCAATTTTTATTGCTGCATACGGGTCAAGATTTGATTTATCTTGAAAAACGACCGTCCAGCGGATTGTGGGGCGGATTGTGGTGTCTGCCTAGTGTCGACATGGACGTGGACCCATCCACATATATTGATGAGACATATCGTTTGCAGACAATTGAGGCTCGAGAATTGATGACGATCAAACATTCTTTTAGCCATTATCATTTGCATATTTTGGCATGGTCTTTGCAACACCATGCTGGGGAAACTGCGAGCGACGAATGCTCCGGACGCTGGTTTCATGCAGCGGAGATACAAAACATTGGCGTGTCCACACCAGTGAGTAAGATTATTGATCGTTTTTTAACGCTTCAAACCCGAGCGAGTCCCTAAAATTTTAACCGCTGCCTGAGCATCCGCCTGCCCTGCCTTCGCCGCACACGTGATCCAATACCAAGCTTTTTTACGATCTTCCACCACACCTTGCCCGTAATAATACATATACCCAATGGCGTACTGCGCATCAGCCTGTCCTTTAGCGGCTTCTGGTTTTAAACGAATAAAGGCATCGCGATAATTTTGAAGTTGAAAACTATGGATCCCTTCACGTAAATTAATATGGTTTGCAGCGCAACCGCCCAAAACAGTCATCAAGCAGGCAAGGACAAAAAAAATACGACTAAAATGCATGAAATCCATCCTTAACTTAGGGAACCAACGGCTTCGGCTGAGCATCGAAGATTAATTCATTTTTGGGTAAACTGATACTCTCCAATACACCCATTCGCTCAATTAACACGCCCTCTGGCGTAATCCGTTTGATCACAGCCCCACCGGTTAATGTATCGCCCACATGAAACGTTTGCACTTGCCCGCCGCCGAATTGAAGAATGACTTGTGAATCCGCATTGTTATTGGAAAACAAGGTACCCACAACCTCAAAATTTAGCCCCGATTCTTTCACACCCGCATCATTAATATTAATAGGAATGTAATTCCCAAAGAAAGGCTTTAGTAACCCCGCACTGGAAACGGGTGAGTGCGATACCGTGGTTTTAATTGGCCGATTAATTGGTATGGATTTATTCAACGCCTGCAAGCCCACCCCCGTAACGACCTGCCAAAGAATCAATACCACCAAGCTGAGGCATAACATCCGAGGAACGATGGGGCGCGATAAATTTTGACAAACCAAAGAAATGGCGTTATAAGTCATTTTTTAAACCACCAGGCGTAGTTATGAAGCAAATGAAATCGCGTATTGCGATCACACTGATGTTACTCTCAATCAATCTGATTCAACCGGCTCACGCCGATGAATCAATGGAAACTGAGATTTTACACCATATTAATCATTACCGCATTACCCATGGTTTGTCTAGGTTAACCATGAATGCTGCCATTTCAAAAGAAGCCACACAACACAGCGTTGAGATGGCGCGTCACCAACTGCCCTTTGGCCACAATAAATTTGATCAACGCGTTAAACGATTATCCAAATCCATCCAATACACCAATGGCTGTGCTGAGAACGTTGCATATAACTATAAAAGCGCACAAGACGTTGTTAAAAATTGGTTATTAAGTCCTGGGCATCGTCAAAATATTCGAGGGCATTATAATTTGACAGGCATTGGTGTGGCACGTGATGAACGGGGGCGCATCTATTATACGCAGTTGTTTGTGCGTACAAACCGAGCCTAGACAACAATAGGGTCTGTTCATCCGCCCCGTTTTATCATACCATTTGCCATTATTCCTTCTTTCGACAACAGGCAAACCACATGAAAACAAGCAATCACCATCGGCTGATCATCCTTGGATCAGGTCCTGCTGGTTACACAGCCGCCGTGTATGCGGCACGTGCCAATTTAAACCCGGTGCTCATTAGCGGCATGCAACCGGGGGGACAGCTGACTACTACCACTGATGTTGATAACTGGCCAGGCGATGTTGAAGGCTTGCAAGGGCCTGCATTGATGGAGCGCATGCAACTGCATGCTGAACGATTTGACACCCAAATTGTCTCAGACCACATTGTGAATGCCGACTTGCAACAACGCCCTTTTGTTTTGAATGGCGACAGCGAAACCTATACGTGCGATGCATTGATCATAGCCACTGGGGCGTCTGCGCGTTATTTGGGATTAGAGTCTGAAAGCGCTTATCAAGGCCGTGGCGTATCAGCGTGCGCCACTTGCGATGGTTTTTTCTACCGCAATAAAGACGTCTGCGTCATTGGCGGCGGCAACACTGCTGTTGAAGAAGCCTTGTATTTATCAAATATTGCTGCCAGCGTCACGTTGGTACATCGTCGTGACAGCCTGCGTTCTGAAAAAATTCTACAAGACAAATTGTTTGAAAAAGCGCGTTCAGGCAACGTCAAAATCATCTGGAACCACACCTTGGATGAAGTGCTGGGCAATGGTACACAGGTGACCGGTGCGCGGCTTCGTAATTTGCAGACCGATGAAACGCAAGAGTTAACGTTGAATGGGGTGTTTATTGCCATTGGTCATACGCCAAATACGAGCTTATTTACTAATCAAATCGACATGAAAGACGGCTATATTTCCATACAATCAGGACTCGAAGGCATGGCAACGGCCACCAACATCCCCGGCGTATTTGCAGCTGGCGATGTGGCGGATCATGTTTATCGCCAGGCAGTTACGTCTGCGGGATTTGGGTGCATGGCAGCGTTGGATGCTGAGAAATATTTAGATACGGTGTGAAATTTATTTCACATCTGCCCTCGCATCTAATATCATATGTTCTTTATTCTGATGATGAATGCTGATGATATTAACTGATTTGAATGCCATCTCGCCTGTAGATGGCAGATACCTAAAAAAAACACGCCTTTTAAGCCCTTATTTTAGCGAATATGCGCTGATTCATTACCGACTAAAAGTTGAAGTACGTTGGTTGGAGTCGTTGGCCGCTAATGAGCTGATTCCAGAAGTGCCCCAAATGAGTGCGGCATCCCACGATTTTCTCGCTAACATCCTCAGTCAATTTGATGAAACGGAAGCCGCGAAAGTAAAAGCGTACGAAAAAAAAACCAATCATGACGTGAAAGCCGTAGAATATTACTTTAAAGATCAATTGGAACAATCCGATGCACTAAAAGGCGCCATTCCTTTTATTCATTTTGCATGCACATCCGAAGACATTAATAATTTGGCATATGCGCTCATGATGAAAGAAGCCATTGCACAAATTATTCAACCGACATTGGCAGAAATAACTGGCGGCATCACGCTGCTCGGAAAAACACATGGGCATGCCGCCATGCTATCCCGCACGCACGGTCAACCGGCAACGCCCACCACCATGGGAAAAGAATTAATTAATTTTGCAGCTCGACTCAAACGCCCATTGCAACAACTCGCAGAAGTCTTGATTTCAGCCAAATGCAATGGCGCCGTCGGTAACTACAATGCCCACAGCGTTGCATACCCTGAAGTCGATTGGCGCAAGCACTGTTCCCATTTTGTTACATCGTTAGGCTTGTCTTTTAACGCCTACACGACCCAAATTGAACCCCATGATGGGATTGCTGAAATATCGCACGTCATGATTCGTATCAACAATATTTTACTGGATTACACCCGTGACGTTTGGAGTTATATTTCACTCGGCTACTTTAAACAAAAAACCGTTGCCGACGAAGTAGGTTCTTCCACCATGCCACACAAAGTAAACCCCATCGACTTTGAAAATGCCGAAGGAAATTTAGGCCTAGCGAACACATTATTTGATCACTTCGCAAATAAATTAACGCAATCTCGACTGCAACGGGATCTGTCTGATTCAACTGTTTTGCGTAATTTAGGCGTGGCCTTTGCTTATGCTTTGATCGCGTATCAATCCATCGCCAAGGGCAATGAAAAATTACAAATCAATCCGATAGCCCTTCAACGGGACTTGGATGCCAACTGGGAAATCTTAAGTGAAGCCATTCAAACCGTCATGCGGCGGTACGAGGTCCCCAATGCATACGAACAAATGCGCGACTTAACCCGCGGTCATGGTGTCGATGGTGAAAGACTTCAAGCCTTTATTCAATCGTTAGATATTCCGGAGATGGCCAAAAATCAACTCATGGCCTTGACCCCTGATAACTATACAGGCCTTGCGGCCCAATTGGTCAAAGCTTTTTCATGAGTACCTCTCTTTCGCTACAAGGAAGAACATACGAATTTGATGTGTTAGTCATCGGCAGTGGGCTGGCAGGCTTGCATTACTGCATGCAAGCCGCCCGACTGCAGCCTCATTTGAAAATAGCACTCATTAGCAAAACTGAGACACAAGAATCCAATAGCCGTTACGCACAAGGCGGAATCGCCGCTGTGTCTATGCCTGAGGACTCCCTTGAGTCGCACATTGAAGATACCATGAAATCAGGGGATGGCCTGTGTTATGCACCAACCGTTGAATGCATGATTCGCCAAGCACCGCACGCCATCCAAGCGTTACAAGAATACCCCGTTGTTTTTCAAAAAAATCATTTAGACCAATACGCGCTGGCTCACGAAGGAGGTCACTCACACCGGCGGATTTTTAATTGTGGCGATCAAACCGGATTAGCGGTCATTGAAACCCTCCTGGCCGTGGCCAGAGAGCAACCTCAAATCCATTTTTTTGAACACCATATCGCAGTGAACTTGATCACACAATACCACCCCCATCGCACCGATAATCAAGGCGAGGTATTGGGCGCCTATATTTTAGATTGCGTAGAAAATCGCATCCATACCTTTGCATCGCGTTGTGTCATTCTTGCAACAGGAGGGGCTGGTAAAACGTACCGGTATACCACAAACCCAATGATAGCTACCGGTGATGGCGTGGCCATGGCGTTTCGAGCGGGCGCGCGAGTCGGTAATATGGAGTTTTACCAATTCCATCCCACATTATTACACCACCATTCTTTGAATAATTTCTTGATCTCTGAGGCCGTGCGCGGTGAAGGAGCACAACTGAAGAACGCAGACACCCTGCAGCGGTTCATGTCACGTTATGCACCTAATCAAATGGAATTGGCCACGCGCGATTTGGTCTCTCGTGCCATATTCACCGAAATGGAACAAAGCCATCATGGGTTTGTATACCTCGATATCACGCATCAATCCAAATCGTTTTTAAAGAAACGCTTCCCTCAAATTTACAGCACCCTGCTGTCGATTGGCATTGAGATGAGCCAGGACATGATTCCCGTGGTTCCAGCAGCACACTACCAATGTGGTGGCGTGCTCACCGACATGGACGGACGGACGGATCTGAAGCGCTTATATGCCATAGGCGAGGTGGCGTTTTCTGGACTGCATGGTGCAAACCGCCTGGCGAGCAATTCACTGCTGGAAGCCGTGGTCATGGCATCCAATGCAGCGCGCTCCACCTTAATCGACATTTCCACGCCGAGCAAGTCTACAGACCACATTCCTACGTGGAGTTCACCCGGCGAAGTCAATGCCCGTCGGGCCAGCCAAATCAATGCACACTGGCGAAGTTTGCGCGGCGAAATGACTTCCTATGCCGGTATTGTCCGCACTGAAGCAGGCTTGCGCGACTTATTGCATCTCATTGTTCGGCGACATAAAATCATCGAAGAATATTACTGGAAGCATTGTATCACACGCGATTTTATTGAGTTACGAAATATTTTGCTCAATGCAGAACTCATTGTGCGTGCGGCATTGTCCCGAAGGGAGTCAAGAGGGGGGCATTTTCGTGAAGATTTCCCTCAAAAAGACACGCTGGCACAAGAAAGCATTACACGCCCAAATTACTCAGAAACCCCCTTTCCGTTTGTTTAGAGGCCCCACACCATGTTTAAATCCCATGACACATACAATCCTGAAAAATCAAAAATGCACATCACCAATGACATGCGCATTTGTCAGGCGGATTACCCGCTAGACTGGTATCAGTCTGATTTTATCCCTTATGCAGAAGAATACCTTGCCCTGCCCGACCGTAAATTAACGACGGTATTGGCTTGGATGACGCCTTATGTACGTCGTGCACAAGATCACTTTGGTGACCAATTATTAATGCTAGCCCATTACTACATGGGTGGCGACATCGTACGCCTCATTGAGCAATTTGGGGGCCAAGTGGGCGACTCCTATCAATTGGCTCTGATGGCTGCAAACCACCCTGAAAAATCGGTCATAATAGAGTCTGCCGTGCATTTTATGGCCGAGTCCATTAGTATTTTGGCCAATGAGCACCAACACGTTTACATCACCAACCCTAAATCAGGCTGCACCATGGAAATGCTCGCAAAAGACTTCATGGTTGAACCGGCGTTTACTGATCTAAACAATCGTTACGGCGCTGAAAACATTATTCCTGTGTGTTACATGAATACATCAGGACGCGTGAAAGCCATGACAGGTGCACAAGGGGGCGCTGTTTGCACCAGTTCAAATGTTAAAAAGATTTTTCAATGGGCCCAACGCAAGAATAAAAAAATCCTGTTTATTCCAGATAAGCACATGGGTGAAAACGTTGCCTATTGGCTGGGAATAAACAAACTGGCTTACTGGCCTGGCGGCACGGCAGGCGCGCAATATTCGCTTGCCGCACAAAACCAATCTACGTTAGATCAATTTGACCGCGCAGAGCTGATTCTATTTGCCAGCGAATGTGCCGTCCATACGTATTATCAGCCTGAGATGTGCGAATACTGGCATTCTCAGGGTTACACCACCATCGTGCATCCAGAATGCAAAAACGACGTGATTCGTGTGGCACAGCACGCAGGATCCACGGCATTCATTTGGGATTACGTGGTGAATGACCGCGCCGGGACAAAACGGTATGCTATCGGCACTGAGAACCACATGGTAGAAAATTTAAAACAGCATTGCGTTGGTTTAGGCATCAGCGTCATCAGTTTAGCCGAGGCACCCAGCGGCCTAAATGAAAAAAACATGGGCTGCGGCTGCGCCACTATGTCACGAAACGACGCACCACACCTCGTGGCATTGCTTGATCTGCTTCGCCAAGGAAAAAACATGAATTACAACGAAGTACGCGCCGGCGACATGGTCAATGAGTTCACTGGCACACGCCATCGTTTGCAGACGGATGACCAAAAGTGGGTGGTTGATAACGCTAAACGCGCGTTGCAAATGATGATTGATATTACGGAAGATAGGGTTTAGGTACGAAACACGTATCGCCCCCCACCCCCCCCCGCTTGAAGCCAATGCGAATTTTTTTGTCGCGCAATGGGTGGGGGTATGCGCCACAACGCTATACTGATTGTAGACGCAGCGTCTACGTGATATGTGGGTGCATGCCTAGAGAGAAAATGGGCACAACACAGGTGCTTTCTGATATCCATGCGTGCCAAAAATACTTCGCACCATCGGCGTATTCATCGGTGGACAACAGGCCTGCTAAAAAGGTCCAAACCATGGCATAACGCGGTTCGTTTCGGTCTTTTGGATTTTTAATGCCAGATTTTGTATTGTTTTCCGGCGTTCAAGTTCTTTATCAGGCTCCGTTTCGAAGGGTTGCATGGACAATTGTTGCGCTATATACAATGCGGCAAAATATTCTTGATAGGTTAAGTGAATAAAATAATGAGGAGCGAAACCGTCGGCGGCACCTTCTGCTTTCCGCAATATTCCAAAATCCCCCGTATTTTCTTTAATATTTTCAAATTATTATTTCAGCAGTTTATCAATAGCGCTTCATTTAATGTTCGCGTTTGTTCTTCAATAAACGCTTGATAGACCAGCTTCGTTGCTGATTGCATCCAAGGTAATGCTGATGAGGCTTGGGTGGCCAGCAATCACATCTTTGGCCAAGTCGCGCAAGCATTCAGGGCTGCGTGGATTATAAAACCAATTTCACACAGAAAGGCATAACAGAGATCGAGTGTAACTTATTAAGCGCATATTATTAATTTTCAAGGCCCGCGCCACCACGTTACGAAACTCTCACACAAGCCATTTTGCTTGAATTATAAACCAAGAGTTTACATTCGGACATGCAGCCGTTATAATCGACAAAATAACGTCTAAACAGGTCTATTTTATGCCAACTACAAACCCTGATGTTTCAGATATTATACTGGATGTATCTATTTCAGGTTTTTTATCGATGAGGGATCTTACCTTTTTTTCAAGCGTAGCAAAACCCGAAACCATTCAACGGTTTTTACAGGACAAATTAAACCCAGTTGTAACTCCACAGGATGCCACCCCATCATGACGTTCGGACCGACTGATGATGGTGTATGCGTTTCTGTGCTTATTTTTGAATTCAACGCCGTGATGCAGCAGATGGCATCTGGGGATTTACTTGCACTGAACGAACAAAAACTACGCTTAATCAAGCGCCTTGAAACCATGATTAATC
>CAMAYA010000018.1 GCA_945862275.1 Legionella genomosp. 1
GCGCTGCTGTATTACATCCATCAAGACAGCTTGCAACGCGATCATTTCGTGTATTCGCAATTGGGGGCCTTATGTGTACTGACATTGATTGCGGCTTGGATTGCCTTTGATAAAATGCGGCCTGCCAACAAAGTGTTGGGCGATGCGCACTTTGCATCTGGGCTTGAAGTAAAACGCGCAGGCTTTTTTGTAACAGCTCCCGAAAGCATCATCATCGGTAAAAAATACGGCGTGCCATTATATGCCAATGGGTTTGAGCACGTGTTGGTGTTCGCGCCTGCGGGTAGTGGTAAAACACGCTCGATTGCTATTCCCAATTTGTTCAACTACCCCTACTCCATTGTCTGCAATGACGTGAAACTGACCTTGTTTGAAACGACATCGAAGTTTCGCGAGCGCGTATTGGGCCATGCCTGTTACTGTTTTGCACCGGCACATGTGGGCAGCGTCACGCATCGATACAACCCGTTGACCTTTATATCAAACGATCGCCTCATCCGCATGGCGGACATTCAGCGGATTGGGCAGATTTTCATTCCTGACAATGACAAAAATCCGTTTTGGCCCCAGACCAGCCGTGATTTGTTCAAGGCATTGACCTTGTATTTATTGGACACGCCAGAGCGCCCAACGACATTGGGCGAAATCAATCGATTGATCAAACAAAGCAATTTTGACGGATGGCTTAAACACACACTGGATAACACCACGCATTACGATCCTGAGTTTTATCGCAATGGGTATTCGTACATCAACACCGAACAAGAGACGCGCAATAACATTCGGATATCCTTTGCGGGTCATTTTGGACTGTTTGACGATCCAATAATTGACGAAGCCACCAGTGCCTCTGATTTTGATTTTGGCGATTTACGGCGTAAAAAAATCACCATCTATGTTGGTTTCACAGACGAGGACATGCACCGTTTATCGCCATTGCTCACGCTCTTCTGGCAACAACTCTTGTCTCGAATGATACAAGCCATACCCGACAAGGTGGATGAACCGTATCCACTGCTATGTTTGGTGGATGAATTTTCATCGCTAGGCCGAATTGAAAGCCTTCGACGGTCATTAAAGCTGTTTCGTGAGTACCGCGTACGGTGTGTGTTGATGTTTCAATATATCGCGCAAACCTATGAAAAGTACTCACACGATGAAGCCCGTGCGTTTGTGAACATTAAAACAAAAGTGGCCTATACCACAGAAGACATTCAAGACGCTGAATTCATCAGCAAAATGCTCGGCACGCGAACCCAGCGCGTGGTGACGCACTCGATTTCAAATCAAAGCCAGGGTGCGAGCCATAGCAAAAATACGAGCTATCAAGCCATCCCTTTGTTACGGCCCGATGAAATCATGAAATTGTCACCTAAATTATCGTTGATTATTCGTTCAGGTTCAGCCCCCATCAAAGCAGGGCAATTCATTTGGTACAAAGAGCGCGTGATGAAGCGATTAGCAGAAGGTCAATCGAGTGTGCCAACCCAATCGCCAAAACAAGTGCCTTTTGAGCATGCGCCGGTGAAGTCTGAAAAAAAGAAAACACGCCGTAAAACATACGTTGAGGAAAAACCGCCGCGCGACAAAGCAGAAGGCGAATCGATAGCATCCATTGAATCATTAGAAGAATCTGATAAATCGTTTGTATGGTCAGGGGAGGAGTAAGCGCATTTCCATGCAGACTCAATGATATTTTAAACCGTTTATAAGCCAAGGAGGCTACCCACATTCATCAATCTTGAAATCCAGGAGTTACCATGGAAGCCATCATGCAAAACCGTCGTGAGTCGTCCGTTTATCGCGTGTATCACGATGAGAACCGTCATCATGAACAAAGAGACCGTTTTTTCCAGCAGGAACGGTTGTGTCAGTATGTCCCTTATCTTGATCAAACCGAACAATCCTTTTTGTCATCGGACGCATGTCGACAATTCATCAGCCAATTGATTTGGCCGCGACTCGTGGTGATTCGAGTAAAGTCTGTGTTGGCGGCACTGATGCCATTGATGAATCTGACCGACGATGGAACCTTCGGCGTTTTTTTGCATGGCGTGTCGTCTGTTTTAAGCCCGCTGGGATGGGTGTTGCATGGGCTACGGTTGCTTATCAATACGCTTCAATTATTGAAACAAGCCGTTCCTGACGGATGGATAAGTAATACAGGACAAGAACAGG
Source organism: Legionella genomosp. 1 (assembly GCA_945862275.1). Classification (GTDB taxonomy): domain Bacteria; phylum Pseudomonadota; class Gammaproteobacteria; order Legionellales; family Legionellaceae; genus DDPF01. The sequence goes on from CAMAYA010000018.1 coordinate 2,179, forward strand.
CATGGCATACGCGGGTAGGGACGCATGTTCAGAATAACGGCGTTGCGATGGGGAATGATTTGATTTGGATGTTGACGGCAATCGCACCCACTGACCTCCAATTTACGTGTACTTTTTTGCTGGTTGATGTGCTGTGGTTATCAGGCCGTGCGTGGTTTGAAATGCAGCGATTAAAAGGCTTGTGTGATGGGATTGATGTAACAATGGACAATCCTTTGTTCAATGATCTGGAGAGGGCGCTTGCGCAAGAACAGCAGAAATTTATTCTAAATTTAACCAACCTATTGAGCATCAGCGCCATTGCCATCATGAAAAAATTCGTGCTGCCTAGTGTTTTCCCGGTTTTGGCAGTGAATCCATGGTTGCTTCTGGCGTTCAGTCTGCTGTCGTTGGTCATCACGATTGCAAGTCATTTTCTGGGGAAAGCCTTGGTGGGACAAAAGGAGTGCAATGCACCTGAGGAAACAGACAGCACAAATGTTTCAAGTCGCGGGACTAGCCCCTTATCTTTCTTTCGCGACCTACAGCCACTAAACGAGGAAGACATTTGCCAACCCACCAATGCCACGTGCGCATCATAGGATTTTAACATGCCCCCAGAACTTACCCTTTTTATTTCAGTAGCAGGCATTGTCTATTCCGTCACCGTAGCTTTTTACAGCATATCTGACGCCGAAATCAAATCAATGGATTCGGTTTACCGACAAGCGTTTGATGATTTTTTTGTGTTACTCAATGCCGGGATATCCATTATTGCGTGGCTTTTATTCTTAAGCACGGCAGGTACGACCACGCCGTTGGTGGCTGGATTGTTTATCCTGGCAGAGGCTGTGTTTATTCTCAAAGAACTGATCAATCTAGCCTTGTTCTGTTGGTATGAAACGCCATCATTCAATCGTGATACCCGTCCTGATATTCAGCGCCATCAAGCACGCCTGGCCATTGAGGTTGAGGCCCATGTAAAGACGGTGTGGGTGGGTTTGGTGTCCGCTATAGGGCTGACCGTTATCATTGCAGGATGGTGTATGGTGCCTGAAAGTCTCGTTGTGGGCGGATTGTCGCTCATTGCGATGGGGCTTATCTATTGGGAAAGACATAATGTTATTGAGCGGATTGACGTAGAGATGGTGGTAGCGTTACAGGCGGTTGTTGACGATTTGACACCGTGGTGGATGAATAGGAATGAATCGACAGTGCAAGTTGATTTAATGGCATCGAATGAGGGATTACGTAATATGGATCGATGCGAGGATTGGCATCATAGAGATGCACCTGTTTCAGGGCGCGCTAGCCAAGAGGGACTGTTTAGTAGGAAATCGGATGATAGGCGAGCGGAAAATGATCCATGCACGTCAGACAATAAGAGGAGTCATCAATCTGCCATGATGAATTAAATGATGATCGGCCGGTATTCTGACGAAAAGGACCATTTGGTGCTTTATTTTTGATCTTCAATGGGTTTTATAAACTAGCGCATGAGGTGTAGGTATGAAAAACAGCAAGAATCGATGTCCTGATTGTAAAAAAGTTATGATCAGGCATAAGCGGATAAAGGATTTTTGGTGGGGTTGTTCTGGCCCACGTTGCAACGTTAATGCTCTTGATTGCAAAGGAAAGATCGAATTTATAAAAAAAGAGCGCGTGTTGGAAGCAGATTTTCTGAACCAACTTGACTTCATTAAGTGGGATATAAAAGATCTACGAGCACAGATACTGATAAGATTAATTCAAAAAAAAGGGAGCCTTAGCGCACTTTCTGAAAAACATAGGTCGATGTACTATTCTTTAGTGGAACCAGTAAGGGCCTCCATTTCATTCACGAAGTGCTGCCGATGCAATTACACTCTGGATGCTGCAGAATCTCTTAACTTAGGAGATGACCAGTATTTGTGTGATTATTGTTGGGGCCGTTGAATAGCTGGACTATCCTGTTACCTGGGCGAACCAAAGAAAAATAAAAAAATTAGGTGCTGCGTTCTAATTCGCCCCCCCTGTGTGGTTAAATTGGAAGAATAACTCAGTGCAAAAGAACACTGCCCCTGACATTGTGATCTTTTCGGCTTTCATGATAATCTTCGCCCACCAAACGGTTTCACCGCCATGCCGGTGGGCAGTCCTTACAACAAAAAGGCACAATTTTTATGCATCAACCACACGAGCACAGACATCCCGATGAAAACTATAGTTTCACCTTTAAATGCTTGGCTGCATTGGCCGTCACTGTTGCTGTGATCGCACTGCCCCTATTGATCATTCCACTTTTGATAGCCCTTCTTTTTTATGCATTATTTTCTAACAATCGACAACCGCCAGTGCATGTCAATGTCGCTAGAGAAGGTGGTTCATTTGACTGGATTGGATCTTTTTTTCGTCCAACCAACCATGCTCATCAATACCCAAGGGGCCATTTTCACCAAAACAGAGAAAATGTTCACCAACACCACCATCAAACACATCAAAGTGATCCTTATTGCAACCATGGAAATGATCATCGGTCTTCAGATTTGTATGAATCCCATCATCACGGGCACCATTGAAATTTTACACAGAGTAGGCTTTCCGCCTACTCCTAATGCTTAATGCCGCGTTTTTTACTATTCTCAATTCGACGTCGAACAGCCTCATCAATCTGAGGCACATCACGCTTCAATCGAGCAGTAAGCTTTTTATCCTTGGATATTTCATTGGCCAACACCAGCAGCTTCTTATCTAACTCCTCTTTGCCATACCCCCCCGCTGATTGCATGCGTTCTTTTGACAGTGCTTCGTACTGAGCAAGAATGGGATATTCTTTTTTCAAGGTTTCAAACGCCGTGATTTGGGTTTGTTCATCAGGCATCGTTAAGGCGGTTTGTTTTTGACTCAATAGCTTTTCAAAGCTCATTTTCAAGCGCGCTTTCTCAAGCGCATTCGGATCAAGTTTGATGGATTTTAGCTCTGGAACATTAGGCCCCGTAACCAATGAAAGGGTAGCTCCATCGGCATGGAAAGGATGGCATTTTTCAGCCATAAGCATTTGTTTGTCGTGTGATTGATCGTTTGTGACCACATAAACAGCCGTGGGCTTGATGCCTATTGTATTCAAGTGCTTGTGCAATGCTGCGTAATCACCGGAACGACTATACACAACAGTGGCCTTTGGTTTCTTTGCCGCAGTCAGTTTTGCATGCATCAAGTTGCTCGTGATATACAGCGTATTCACTTGCCCTCGTTGCGCGATATACGTGCCTTCTTGCGGGGTAAAACTGATTCGTTCGCCTAGAATACTTTTCCCATCAGATGCCAATGCAAGAACAATTTCACCTGCAAGCAATCCTTTTTCATTATGCCGAGGCAGCATGAGAGCGGGTATAGATTGTCCTTTATAATCAACCTGAGCCAAAACACGAATATCGCTTATATCAACAGCAAGCTTATGCTCTGCGAAATACCTTTCAGCCATTTCATCCGTCATCGGGGTGCCTGTTTCATAGAGAGTCATGCTTTGTTTAACACCGGCTTCAAAGGTTTTTGTTAATGCATCATGACCCTGCTCAACCAATATATCGTTCCAATCTGTCTTTGTTTTATTCGGCAGCATGGGTGGATACACAATGCGTGCATCAAGGCCTTCATTGCGCAGGATGTGGCAGGCTTTTTCTGTGGTCGTGCGGGCTGCTGATGCAACACCATCATTGTCGGCTGCTATGATGACCCGCGCTGGCGCATACGTTTTAATCACATCCGCCATGTTAGCAATGTTGCTCACGCTGAATGAAGTCAGTACGGTTGCTTGCTTGTCTAAACTGGCAATGGACGCAGCCGTTTCTGGTCCCTCAGCAATATATAATGTCCCGCCAGGCGTACCCGCTTGTATCACGCCAGGCGCGCCCTTGTTGCTACCCTTGGTTAATTTAGCATCTTTTAAGAAGGTGTTTTTCCCCGCCGTTTTTTCATCCAAATAAATGCGTTGGACGCTTACAACAACACCTTCCGCATTGCGTGCTGCAATCACCGCCGCTGGGATTTTATTAGGCCGTTCCACCCGAACGCCTTCGGCATCAAAATCAACCCAGGAGGCCCCTTTAGGCCAATAACGGATTTCCATGCCATCCAAATTTGCCACCTGGCGATGTTCTGAAAAATAGCGTGCCGCCAGCGTCCCATCAACTGCCAATGTGCCATCCCAGATGCTTTGAGCCGATAAAATGCCATTGTTACGTTTTTGAACTTGGCTCGTATCAATGGATTCAGGCACTTCGCGCTTGATTCCAATAGGATGGGTATTCAATTTAGCGTCGTATTCCGATAACCCGGCAAGAGACGCGCCATAGGCCAAGGCATCCGGGAAAGACTGACTTAAATATTTTTGTATCGCACCCAGTGGGGTGCCGCCGACTTCTTCTGTGAACGAATACCATTTGCCTGCATCCGGTCCTTGGGTGGAGACAATTAAACCGCCTGGATAGCGCAAATGACTTGCGTTGTGTTCTTTCGGCTCACCTAAAATGGCTGTGTATGTTTCAACAGGGTGCTGCATTAACGCCTGTGTTATTCGGTCAATATCCCACAGAGGTTGTTTCACCGAAGACACCGCGTGGGGGGGAGGGGGCGTTAGCAGGGCTTGTCGCTCAGCGAACTGAACGTCTTTTTTAAGCGTGTCAAACGAAATATTGTAATCAAACAACAAGTGATAGCCCGCTTTATTAGCCAACATCTCGCGCGCCAACTCGGCGCGATTATCGGGTGTGGCCGACAAATAACGCAAAACCATTTGATGACTGGTGTGTTGATGGGCTTCGCGTTGCAAAGTGGCAACGTTTAAATTGACGCCTGTTAAGTCGCGGGTCAACAAATCAAGGTTCACGCCGCTTTGCAGTAATGCAAAAGCCGCCTCGTTGCGCTGGAGACGCAATTGCTTCGCTTGTGACCCAAGGCCACGTGTATCAATCTTCAATTGCTGAAGCGTCTTCACCTGCCCCCAAACTTTGCCTGCCTCAACCTTTTTATCTTGGTAATCCAAGGCTGCACGAATGAGTGATTTCATCTCTTGATTCGGCGCATCTTTAACACGCTTCAAGTAGGCAAAGTGCGCGGCACGTTCTTTAACGTCTTGGTACAAACCATAAACGGCAAGCCCTGCCTGAAAGTTCTTTAAATTGTCATGGATGTGTTTGGCCATGTGCAATTTCAGCGTATCGCGGGTTTCAACACGGTATCGATTGAGATAATCGACCTGTAGCGATTGTTGATATAATTTAACGGTGTCCACTTTTTCTAACGACAATGCGGCGACGTGTTTAGATGGGTTTTTCATGATGTCATGCGCGAGCAGCGAACGCGCCCAAGTCATGCCTTGAGCCTGCTTAAACCCTTTGTTTTTATTAGGCGATTGCTTGTTCGATCGAGCAATAGCTTTTTGCCACTGCTGATAAGCAGCACTGGCCGCCACTTTATAACCGCGAACCTGTTGAATGCTTTGTTTGTATTCAACGGATGATTGGGCAATGGTTAAACGGCGCTCATAGAACCAATTTTCTAAATTAACAGTCTTCCATCCATCCGGCAGAAACTCATCCAGAAAAATACCATAGCGCTTTGGATTGGCTTTAATGTGATGTGCCGCCGCTTGCTTTGAAAGATTTCCTTGTGTGTGGCTGCTGGGTGAATTTTCAGAAAATGCCTGCACAAAACGCCTGTCTTCATACTTACTTGCGTGTTTTTCCAGACGATCCTGTTTTATTGCGAAATGTTTTATTATGGCTTGAACTTGAGGATTTTTTAGCAATTCAGCAGCCAATTGATCACGTGTCGTGCTGCGTTCGTATAACGCTTGTTTGTCATCGTCATTCGCATCAAATGTATTGCTTAAACGGGTTCCTACTTCATAATCCAGTGTTTTATAGCGCATCGCAATATTGATTAATGCACGATGTTCTACACCAAATACTTCAAGTGCTGTATCACGACGATGATTATCCGCGCAGTGCGCAAGCTCTCGCAAAAATGCATTTCGAGCAGACGAGTCTTCAATCAAATGGCAAACATGACCGTAATGCGTTTTCATCCCGTCAATCACTTGGAAAGCCGAAATAGGGTTATGAATGGGTGATGCGTCGTGTGCTTCCACTAGCGATTTAACATGAAGGTGACGCGTATAAAACAGTGCCGCTGAATCAATTTTTTCAGAACCGATTCGATTTCTCTCCACCGCAATGGTGTATTGGTCTGGGTTGGCCTTGATCGTTGAAGCAATCAGGCCATTACGCAATTGCAGGGCATATACTTCACGCATGCCTATGTCTTTTTCAACCCCTTCCAACGTCTTGAGCAAATCCAGTTTAACCGCCACATCAACACGATTGTCACTGAATTCAGCAACCATCACCGCATCTTTTCGGCGTTTTTGAATCACCTCTTCACCTAATGTGTAGGCAGACTCTCCCTGTTCAATGGCCGTCTGGACATTAAACAAAAACCCAACCGCGTCAATTACACGCGCTTTCGCTTTTTGAATAAACCCAGTGGCCTTGACCGCCATGTCATCTACATCAAACCCACGCCGTTGTGCATAGGCAACTGGGAAGTCATACAAAATATCATTGAGTCCGTGACGGCTGACCGATTCTTTTAAATGCGCCATACTCGCGAATGACGCGTTCGAGGCATGCACGTTTAAACTGAGTTTGTGACGGGTACATGCCACCAAAAATTTATGCCTATCCCAGCCTTGCCCGTCAATCAAAACGTTCATGTGCTTGCCTGTGTAGCCTTGCAACTTATGAACGGTGGCAGCATATCCGTATTTGAATTGTTTGAATTGGTTTAATGGAATGTTCACCGTGTTGCCACTGTCCAATTGCACGGTCATGAGATGCGTATCTAACGACAGGACAGTTGCAAAATCACCATTTTTAACACCCGTCTTGTAATCATTTTTAGTGAACAATAGACGTTCACCCGCAGCGATTTGAATATCGCCTTTCTCGCTTGAAACGCGAATGCCTGCATCAATCAAACCACTGGATAACAACGCGTCTCGGGCCATAATATTTAATGAATCAACCGTTTCATTCTTAAATGCAGTTATCATGCAGTCTTTAAGCGACACATCCGATTGTCCATCATGCATGGCATGCCACTGCTCAACGGTTTTGGTCATCAAAATGGCATCGGTTTCATACAAATAAACCGAACCATGCTGGTCATATAAATCAAAACCATCTGCGGTCTGATTGGTTTCGAATAAAATAGTAGCCTGTCGCATCCATTCTTGTTCTTGACGAATGATCGTATCCAAATAAACCGCGCCAATTTCTTCAACCATGGCGCGTTGTGGTGCACCACGACCTACGGGTTGTGTTTGCTCAATGTCACCCACACCCGTCATTTTAGCCCCAGCCTTTCGAGCAATATCCATCACCGCGTGCATGTCATCCAGAGATGTCATGCCCATTTCATCCATGACTAAAATAGTCTTGTCATCCACGACAATTTGTTTATTTTCAACCGCACGTAAAAAAGAATAAATAGTTTTTGATTCAATTCCAGTATCCGATTCCAAGCCAGATACCGCCTTGCCTGACATCGATAATCCAATCACCTTAAAACCTGCATCGTCCCAAATGGACTTTGCGGCCTTCAACATATATGTTTTACCCGTTCCTGCATAACCACACACAACAGATACATTGCTCCCACGCGTAATATGCAACAAGGCACTTGTCTGTGCTTCGTTTAATCCAAACGTTTCACTGACTTTAATCACCCTGCTTTTAGAGACATTGAATGTATTTTTTTGTGATAGTTCATAAACCGATCGCAACAATTCTTTCTCTAAGTCAAACGACTGCCGTCCAACATAGTGCTGTCGACCGTCTTCGCCTAATCCCAATGCGTAAATAGAATCATTTGAAATGATCGCTTGATAGATTCGTTCTCGTTCTGAGGGCGACTCAATGGCATCCTTTAATTTTGATTTTAAGGAGCGCACATTAAAAATGGCGTCATCACCTTGTATGGATAATAGTAATTTTTCAAGAATTGGATCGATAGACGTATTGGTTTTCACCTCTATATTAAAATTGCGGTCCTCAATACCTTGCCGTTTTAATTCATCAAAAACAGTCTTATCATCAAACGTTAGGTTCTCTTGCATGATTTTTTCAGACAAAATGCTGGGGTTTCTCAAAATCAAATCCACGTTTAATTTCTTGATTAATTCGTTTTCTTTTATTTTTCGTTCTCGAATATCATTATCAAACAAGTGACTAAACTTTCCTATCTTGACCGTTGGCTCTAAATCAATACCACGTGCTCGATTGCTTCGGTGATCAATGCGTTCATCAATGCCTACGGTCTGCATTTTTTGATTGGCAGCCACGGCCCATGCTTCACGAACGCGAATGATTTCATTAGCCAATATGGTAGGGGATACCCGTATTTTTTTACTGAATCCATTATCTGTCAATGCTCTAAGTGGCATAAGGATATGTGCATGATGATTGTTATCATCCCAATGAATGGCGACATCACAAAATATGCCATTAATAGCAAGGCTTGATTTAACAAAATCATCCACTAATTCTATGGCTTGTTCTTTCGTTAATGAATTAGGTATGGCGATATCATCATGGAAATAAAGCTGTGAATCAATGCGCTTCTCTGAAAACTCAATTTGATTCCAAGCATAAGTTGAAAATAACACACCCGTTTCATCGGCTTGTTTATTGCCGTTCTCATCTACGATTTTTTTATTTCGTAGTTCACTAGCCCAAACGGGCGAATCATCCGGTAAAAAAGTATTGGTATAGATAACATCTATTTTGTCACTAAAGTCATTTGTCTCGCCTGTACGATCACACGTTCTTTTCTCGCCACGAATATAGGCCGCCGCAAATACCGCGTTTTTACCGGCTGTGCGCTTTCCTATGCTTCGATGGTAGTGATAGATGGCCATGGGTTATTTTTTGATTACCGGTTGTTTTGGTTCAATACCGTTTGTCCTAAGTCCTAATTTACCATAAAGCACAACGTTTGCGAAGCAACGTATAAGTGCGCACTCTGGTGATGGGTGGGATCGCTTCGCTCTGGTTTTGAAAGTCTTGACAAGCACCTATCCTAATACTAACATAGGGTATATAACTAAATGGTGATTAAATATGGAAAACAAAAAATCAGTGAAAGTAGACAAAAAATAAAAGCTTCTCGAACGCCTAAAGGGTATTCAGTCTAAGATTGACGATCTTGAAAATCAACGATCAGGGAAAATAATTAAACTGGCTAAAAAATTCAACTTATTTGATTTGTCGGACAAAACCATTGAGTCTGAATTTTCATTAATAAAAGCGAAGTATGCATCCGTTGCAAATGATGATGAATCCATTG